>NZ_JBJUSG010000001.1:0-59964 GCF_046044395.1 Candidatus Magnetominusculus dajiuhuensis
ATTATACTATACATACTACCAGTATCGTTCTTGCCTTCACCGAGAATCGCTGGTTGGCCATAGACAAACTCGTATGCTTAGGAGTAGAATACCATCATGGAGACACTTACAATCGAACGAGACTTAGACTTAACGGAGATAATCAATGGGGAGGAAGTCGTGTCACCAATCCCTTTTACGAAACACCAACGAATCATCAGTAATCTTTTCAGAATAATAGACCGTCACGTTGAGGCAAATAAGCTGGGGAAAGTATATTTAGCCCCACTTGACGTAATCTTCGAGGAAGGGGTCAACCGGCTTCAGCCCGACATACTATTTATACGTAAAGAGAACGCAGCCATAGAGCAGGATTGGATACGCGGCGTACCAGATATAGTCTGTGAGGTTGTCTCGGCGTGGAGTTACAAAAAGGACATGGTAGTGAAGAGGGCTATCTACGAAAAGTACAAAGTGCCTGAGTATTGGATAATTGTATCAGAGCTGCTGGCAATTGAGGTCTTAACAATCGAGGGCGATAGATACAGGACTTTCTCCATAGGAGATATAGAGGGCGACGGCTTAGTTACATCTAAGGTCATCGAGGGGCTTCAAGTCAATATCAAAGACGTGTTCGAGGTCTAATCTCCTGGCTCTATCATCAGTTGTCTAATGACTTTTAGGGACACTTCTAACTCAGATCGGAGTTATTGTAGCAGCGCTTCTGCTCTAAGAGCTGTTTGGAAGGTAAAGGCATTGCATCTCACTGTCCCCATCTGCTTAACATGCGGTTATATAAATTAAATGAATTGCCTATGCGGTTAACTCAGGTAGAGGGTTCTCTGGATTCCTGCCTTCGCAGGAATGACAGACAGGACAGGGCAAGTGACAGACAAGACGGGGCATATGACAGACAGGACAGGGCAGGTGACAGACAGGACAGGGCAGGGCAGGTGACAGACAGGACAGGGCAGGGCAGGTGACAGACAAGACGGGGCAAATGACAGACAAGGCAGGGCAGAGGACAGACAACATAGGGCAGGTGAACACATAAATGTGTCATTCCTGCGAAAGCAGGAATCCAGTTTTTGATTAACGGAGCTAACGGCATAGACAATTATGACTAATCCCCGCACAACAAACTCCACGCGGATTTCTTACGGCACTATGCTGATTGGCGCGCTGTCGCTTATAAGCCTGCTGCGGATATTGTATATCCTTTCCGGCCAGTTGGATTTAAGCCCCGACGAGGCGCTTTACTGGGACTGCACGAGAAGGCCGGAGTTGAGTTATTACACAAAAGGCCCGCTTATTGTATATCTCATACTGCTTTCGACACATGTGTTTGGGGTGAATGTGTTTGGGGTGCGTATTTTGGCGGTGGTTTTCTCTGCCATGTCAAGCGTATATCTCTATAAACTCTGTATTCACCTCTTTGACGATACAAAAGAAGGGCAATTTACCGGACTTACCGCCGCGCTGCTGCTTCAGGTAATACCGCTTTACGCCGCGTATGGGGTTATCTTTACGATTGATTCCCCGTTTGTATTTCTCTGGATAGTGTCGCTGTATACCTTTTGGAAAATCGTCGGCAACGGCGACAAAGAGGCCGGATATGGTTTGTGGATACTGCTTGGGATTTTGACCGGCGTTGGGTTTATGGCAAAGTATATTATGGCGTTTTTTTACATATGCGCCTTTTTGTTTCTTCTTTTTACCGAAAACCGGCGGCTCTTAAAGACTCCTAAACCGTATGTCTCCTTTGTTGCAGGCATATTGGCCCTCAGTCCTGTTATAATCTGGAACGCGGCACACGGTTGGGTTACGCTCAGGCACACTGCGGGACATGCCCATGTGGCCGACGGGTTACAGATATTGCCGATGAGTCTGCTTGAGTTCATAGGTTCGCAGATAGGTATCGTTACCCCCGTAGTTTTATTTCTTATTATAGCCGCCCTTTTTAAACTCAGGGCAACTAAAAGGGGCGATTTCCTGTTTTGGTTTTCCATCCCCGTGCTTTTATTTTTCACCGTGAAGAGCGTTCAGGGAAAGGTTCAGGCAAATTGGCCGATGACGGGCTATATTACGGGGCTTGCCGCCGCCGCGTGGGTGTTTTTCAGGAGAGACGCGTTTAAGGCCATGTCCATTCACGCCAAAAGGACGATAGTAATAGGGACGGCCGCCGCCTTAGTTGTAACGATAATCGGGCATTTCTCCGTAGTGTTACACTTAAACCCTGACAATGACCCCGCCTCAAGGCTCAGGGGCTGGCGGGAATTTGGGACCGCGATAACCACCATCTACGGCGAATTACAACAGGAGGGCAAGGCATATCCCTACGGCACAGAGGTATTACTCGTTTCTGACAAGTACCAGGTTACGGCGGAGATGGCCTTTTACACGAAGGGAAACCCGTGGGTTTACTGTATAAATCTTGGCCGGAGGGTAAACGAATATGACATGTGGCCGGGGATTAACGAAGCGGCCATAAAACTGAGAAAGGCCGCCCCACAACGGCGCATAGACGCGATATTTGCAACCGACGGCAACCAGCCGACTCATCCCTTTGTGGCATTCGCGTTTGACCGTTGCGAGGCAACACCTCTGACAGTAAATGAAAATGGACAAATCCTAAGGGAATACTCTATATTTAAGTGTTATAATTTCAAAGGTATGATAGAAGCAAAACCAAGTGCCTACTGATTAGGAGGTTGTTAGATGGACATATGCGTAATAGGAACGGGCTATGTAGGGCTGGTAACCGGGGCGTGTTTCGCCGAGTTTGGCGTGATGGTAACGTGTGTTGATAAAGACGCGGGGAAGATTGATGCCCTGAAAAGTGGGGAAATACCGTTTTACGAACCCGGCCTTAAGGACCTCGTGGCCAGTGGTATGCGTGAGGAACGGTTAGTTTTCACTTCAGAACTTGCAGCCGCAGTGAGGAAATCACTCGTAATATTCATAGCCGTGGGCACACCGCCCAGGGAAGACGGAAGCGCCGATATGAGTTATGTGGAGGCCGTAGCCGTAGAGGTTGCCAAATATATTGACTCATACAAGGTTATAGTGACCAAGAGCACCGTGCCTGTGGGAACAGGCAAGTGGCTGAAGGAACTCATTTCAGGGGAAGTCAAAGGGGGAGTGGATTTTGATGTGGTGTCTAATCCGGAGTTCTTAAGAGAAGGCGCCGCTGTCAATGACTTTATGCGGCCCAACAGGGTTGTTGTCGGGTTGGAGGGCGACAGGGCGCTTTCTATAATGAAGGAGCTGTACAGGCCGCTTTATCTGTTAGAGACACCGTTTATTATAACGAATATTGAGACGTCAGAGCTTATCAAATACGCGTCCAACGCGTTTTTAGCCACGAAGATTTCATTCATCAACGAAATAGCAAATCTCTGTGAACATGTCGGCGCGGATGTACACGATGTGGCGCGGGCGATGGGACTTGACGGCAGGATTGGAAAGAAGTTTCTCCACCCTGGACCGGGTTTTGGAGGCTCATGTTTCCCCAAGGACACCCACGCCCTGCTTTCCCTTGCCACACGTGAAGGCGTTACGCTAAACGTAGTGAGTGGGACTATTAAGACGAACGACGCCCAGAGAGAGCTTATGCTTGAAAAAATACTCCGGGCGGTAGGAGATATAAAGGGAAAAACAGCCGCATTTCTTGGCCTATCTTTTAAACCAAACACGGACGATATCAGGGAGGCACCGTCGCTGTTTTTAATTGGCGAGTTGCTGGAAAGGGGGGCGAAGATAAATGCCTTTGACCCGGTTGCGTCGGAAAATGCGGCGAAACTTTATCCAACCGTGAACTACTGTTCAACAATAGACGACACCCTCAGAGGCGCGGATGTTGCTGTGATGATGACTGAGTGGAACCAGTTCAGAACTCTCGACTTTGAACGAATATATGCGATTATGAAAAGGCCCCTGTTTTTTGATTTGCGAAACGTCTATGACCCTGTGAAAATGCGAGGCATAGGCTTTGAGTATTACTCAGTCGGGCGACTATAGCCGGGAAAACCAGCCCCCATAAATATCATGCCGCGCGGTATTGAGCCGCTGCCGTTTTATTCAACAAGCCGCGTGCTCAGATAAGTTTACCGTGGCATACCCGCTCAGACCCAAAAGATAATTTCTCAGCTATGCGGTAAATAACGCCGACAGCCGCCTCTGTCGGCGCAGTAACGCCACGCACGCTAACACGATTACTTTACGGCGGCGAGGGCCTTTTCGTAGTCCGGGTGGTTTGTGACCTCCGGTACTATCTCTATGTATTTGATTGTGCCGGTTTTATCTATTATCACTATGGCGCGTGTCAGCAGGCGTAGTTCCTTTATCAGGAGGCCATAGGCCATTCCAAAGGCAGCATCTTTATAGTCTGAGAGGGTTTTGACCCTGTCAATTCCGGCGGCGGCGCAAAATCTGGCATTGGCAAACGGCAGGTCCATGCTGATATTTAACACCACGACATCAGTGCTTAATTTGGCCGCGGATTCGTTGAACTTCCTCAACTGCATGTCGCAAACCGGCGTGTCCAGAGACGGCGTTACGCTGATTACTACCGTCTTATCCGGGAAATCCTTCAGGGAAACCGCGCCTAACCCGTTGTCTAAAACTGTGAACTCCGGTGCCTTGTCCCCAACCTTTACCTCAGTGCCAAGCAGCGTCAGGCCGCCGCCCTGAAATGCTATAACCCCTGTCCTTTCCATAGCAGACCTCCTCCGTAAATATTTTGTTTTGTGCCGGTGCAGAACCGACTATAAGAATTTTACAATAAATCAAATCCTTTGTAAAGCGCCCTGACTACTAAACAGCCAACTCTCCGTCGCCCTGTGACAGATGATTACTTTTGTGGGTTGCACAATACTGTGTATTTATGATAACATGTGTATCAGTGATGTTGAGGGTGCCAGAAAGGACATGTGTTTGCTGCAGGAAAAAGAACGCAAAAAGCGGGCTTTTGAGGATTGTAGTACCGGAAGACACCCCGATATTCGACAGGTTTAAGAAAATGCAGGGCAGGGGATACTACCTGTGCCCCGATAAAAAATGTGTGGGTAATTTTATGGATGAGAAAAAAATAAATAAATTTTTAAAAAGAAAAATAACTGCGTTGCCGGCATGGAGGGAGTTATTGAAAACGGAGGTCGGGGCTTCATGCACACAATAAGGATAAACGAAGTTGCTAAAGAACTAGACGTACCAAACAAAGTACTGCTTGATTTGATAACTAAGATGGGCATCGAAGGCAAAACTCACTCCTCGGGCATATCGCAGGAACTGGCAGACAGGCTTAAGGCCGCAGTTAAGGGAACAGGGACTATAGAACCCGTAAAACCGCGTACCCCGTATACGCCGCCACCGTCATCATCGGTGCCGCCTGCGAGGCCGCATACACCTTCACAGGCAAGGCCGCCGTACACACCGTCATCGCAACCATCACAGGCGAGGCCGCCATATACGCCATCGTCGGCAAGGCCCACGCCACCAAGACAGGACGCTCAACCGGCAAGGCAAGGCCCACACAACGACAAAAACGAAAAAAGGTTCACCCCTGCCGCCAAACAACAGGCATCCGGTCAAAAGAAGCCGACACCAGGGCCGCAGCGGCACTCTACCCCGAAACCGGCTCATCTGGCTCAACCAGCCCATTCGGACAAAGACAAAGAAAAGCTCATACCAATCCCCGGCGTTGTGGTTGCGAAGACCGAGGAAGAGGATGAGATAACTATTCCCGATAGATTTAAAAAGAAAGTCGAGGTTGAAAAAGCGGAGAAGGCCAAACCAAAGGTCAGTATGCAGCGCGCCTTCCAGTCTATAAGAAAGGTCGAGCAGAAAAAGATATTCGACTCACGCTCAAACAAAAAGGGGATGCGCTCACGTTCGTCGTCGCGCTCAATGCCGCAAAAACAACTAATCCCGGCCACAGTCCCCCGTAAGAAGGTAATGAAAATCCAGGAAGGCACTACGGTAAGTGAGTTTGCGAAGGCCATCGGGCAGAAGATATCAGAAGTCATAAAGAAATTCATGGAACTCGGCACGATGCCCACTATAAATCAGCCCATAGACATTGAGGCCGCCTCCATTGTCGCAGAGACCTTCGGCGTGAAGATAGAGGTATCCGAGGTGGAGGATTTCGATGCGGCCGAGGTGCAGGAGGACTCCGAAGGGCTTGTTCACCGCCCCCCCGTTGTTACAATTATGGGGCACGTTGACCACGGCAAGACCTCGCTTCTTGACGCCATCAGAAAGACCAAGGTAACAGAGTCCGAGGCCGGAGGAATAACCCAGCACATCGGGGCATACAAGGTGACGCTCAAAGGCAAGGAGATAGTGTTTCTGGATACGCCGGGGCACGAGGCATTCACCACGATGAGGGCGCGCGGGGCAAAAGTAACCGACATCGTCGTGCTCGTAGTAGCTGCCGACGATGGCGTAATGCCACAAACCATTGAGGCCATAGACCACGCAAGGGCCGCCGCGGTGCCCATAGTAGCGGCCGTAAATAAAATAGATAAACCCAACGCCGACATAGACAGGGTAAAAAAAGAACTCGCCGAGCATGAGGTAATATCAGAGGCGTGGGGCGGCAAGAATATATTTGTCGAGGTATCGGCAAAGAAGAAAATCGGCATAGAAGACCTGCTTGAGATGATTATCCTGCAGGCCGAGATGATGGAACTAAAGGCCAACCCCAAAAAACCGGCACGCGGGGTGATAATCGAATCAAGGCTGGACAAGGGGCGCGGGGCAATAGCAACCGTTCTAATCCAGTCGGGGACGCTTAAGGTCGGCGATGTGTTCGTAGCCGGAGTAAATTTTGGCCGCGTCAGGGCACTCATAGACGATGTCGGCGTTAAGACCATAGCAGCCACACCCTCAACCCCCGTTGAGGTCATAGGGTTTTCGGACGTGCCAAACGCCGGTGAGATGTTCATGGTAGTGGACGACGAAAAAAAGGCGCGGCAGATAACGCTGTCCAGAAAACAAAAGGCACAGTCACTGACCGTGGCACACGCCAAAAAACTCAACCTCGACGAACTCTACGCCAGAATCAAAGAGCTTGAGATAAAGGAACTGAATATTATCATAAAGGCCGATGTGCAAGGCTCTGCCGAGGCCCTCAGGTCTTCTCTGGAGGGGATAAAGCACGAAGAGGTAAAGGTAAAGGTTATCCATACCTCCATGGGCGGCATCAACGAATCCGACGTAATGCTGGCTTCGGCTTCAAACGCCATAATCATAGGGTTTAACGTCCGGGCAGACGCAAAGAGCATGAAACTTGCCGACAGAGAAGGCGTTGACATCAGGTTTTATAACGTCATATACGACGCCATTAACGAAGTCAAAAAGGCCCTTGAAGGCCTCCTTGAACCGACGCTGAAAGAAACCATTCTCGGCACAGCGGAGGTAAGACAGTTGTTTACTATCTCAAGAATAGGCACTATCTGCGGCTGTCAGGTAACCGAAGGGGTCATTCAGAGGGGAAGCGACGGCATCAGGGTAATCAGGGACAACATCGTCATTTACGAAGGGAAAATTGCCACGCTGAGGAGATTCAAAGACGACATAAAAGAGGCCCATAAGGGCTACGATTGCGGCATTCTCGTGGAGAATTTCAACGATGTGAAAGTCGGCGACATTCTGGAGAACTTTAAGATAGAGAAGGTTGCCGGTAAACTGTAAACTCAACCCCTGCGTTGCGGCTTATGATGTCAGCTTATGATAATAGGGATAATGCGAATCAGCCTATACATACCCGATGCAGGCTCGCTGAAGGCTAAGAGGTTTGTCATCAAATCGGTGAAGGACAAGATAAAAAACAAGTTCAACGTCTCGCTGGCTGAGGAGGCAAACGACCTGTGGCAGCGCGTGGAGCTTTACGCCGCCTGTATATCCACTGACACTCAGCATGTAAACAGTACGCTGGAAAACGTAAAAAATATGATAGAAAAAGACCCGCAGATAGAAATCCTCGGCTATTCGCTGGAGCTTTCCTGATGCTGCCCTATAAGCGTTCACAGCGTGTAGGCGATCTGCTGAGGCAGGAGATTTCGGAGATAGTCCTAAGCAGGATAAAAGACCCGCGGCTTGGATTTATCACGGTTACAGATGTGGAGCTAAGCGACGACCTTAAGACGGCACACGTGTTTATCAGCGTCCTGAAAAAGGGTGAACTAAGCAAGACATTAAAGATACTGAACGCGGCGGCCGGATTTATCCGCCATGAGGCCGCAAAGAACGTCAAGCTGAGGCAGATTCCAAACATCGTATTCGCAGAAGATATATCTCTTGCCTACGGGATGAAAATAGACGGTCTGCTAAAAAATATAGAAAAAGATGAAAGAGAAAGGGTGAAAAATGAAACCTCCTGAGAACTTAGTGTCATACCTGAAGGATAATGACACATTCTACATCGTGCCGCACATGTTTCCCGATGGTGACGCCCTTGGGTCAGCCCTTGCGCTGGAGAGTGCGCTTTGTACCATCGGCAAAAAGGCCATAGTCTTTTCTCGTGACCCCGTGCCGGACATGTATAATTTCCTCCCCGAGGCCTCCCGGATAGCGCCTATAAGCGACCTGAAGTCGTCCGGGGACGCGGTCTTAGTGCTTGTTGACTGCAACGCCCCCAACAGGGCGGATATAGAACGGGTAAAGTTTAAATTCACAATCGTCATTGACCACCATGAGACGGAATCCGACTTCGGCGACATCAGATGGGTGCTGCCCAAGTCCCCGGCCACCGGCCTGATGATATATTTTCTGATTAGAGCACTCGGCGTTGAGATAAGCGGCGCTATGGCCTTAAATCTCTATGCGGCGCTTGCTGTGGATACCGGGATATTCAGGTACTCCAATACGACGGCCGAGTCTTTGTCTGTGGCCGCTGACCTCGTCTCAAAGGGCGTCAGGCCATCTTTCGTAGCCGACCGCCTGCATAACAACTGGACTGAGGCAAAATTCATGCTCCTCAAGCATATGCTCAATAACCTTGAGATACAAAAAGACACGGCCATATGTTTTATAACAAGCGATATGCTGAAACGAACAGGCGCCAAGCCCGAAGACACAGAAAACTTTGTCAACTTCCCCATTATGATAAATACCATAAAAGTGGCGGCCCTGTTTAAAGAGACAGGCAAGGACTTCTGGAAGGCCTCACTGCGCTCTCGCGGCGATGTGAATGTGGCTAAAATAGCCGAGAAACTCGGCGGAGGCGGGCATAAAAACGCGGCGGGCTTTAGAATAACAGGAGACATAGAGACATCAAAAATGGCGCTCATGGAATCTTTGGACGGAATCGGAGAGTCCTCCGGGGGTGATTAACGGCGCTATAAATTTCAATAAGCCGGAAGGGATATCCTCCCATACCGCGGTGCAGCGAATAAAGGCCGCGCTAAAACTCGGCAAGGCCGGCCACGCCGGCACACTTGACCCTCTGGCCGAGGGGGTGCTTATTGTGCTTTGTGGGAATGCCACAAAACTCACACCGTATCTGGCCACGCTGGACAAGAAATACAACGCCGTCGTAAAACTTGGAGAGCACACGGAAACCCTCGACAGAGAAGGGAAAGTAGTCAGGACAGCCCCAATATCAGGGATAACCGCCGAAGGTGTTGAGGAGGCGTTGAAGGCATTTACCGGCGTAATTTCCCAGACCCCGCCCATGTACTCGGCCCTGAAGATAAACGGTACCCCCCTGTATAAACTCGCCCGCAAGGGGCTTGAGGTAGAGCGCAAACAGCGCACCATTACCATATTCGACATCACATTGACGGCCTTCGATTTGCCATACATTACGCTGGCCCTACACTGCTCAAAGGGGACATACGTCAGGAGCCTCTGCAGCGACCTTGCCGAGAGCCTCGGCTCATGCGGATACGTCCACGCGCTCAAACGCACGGGTGTGGGGATGTTCAACATAACCGGCTCATGCGGCCTGGATACCCTTGAAAGCGCGCGGGTGCTTTCTATGGACGAGACTCTGTGCCACCTTGTTGAGAGGACGCTTACCCCTGATGAACAAAGGAAGATACTAAACGGTTCAATGCTTGATGACTATGCCCCTGACCGGCAAAACGGGGAAGCCGTGAGATTAAAGGACATAAGGGGAAATCTGTTTGGGATTGGCACATATGCGGACAAAAAAATTAAGATAGCGACTTTTTTAGGGAAAAGCCGAGGCAATAGTTAAAGCAGAATTTTATAATAAATGGTTAAGTAGCTAAAAAAATGGGAAAAAAACACTTGACAAGATTTTTAGATTATGTTAGAAATATACTGTGATAGATATATTCGGGCCTAAATCGCTGCTTGGGCTGGACATAGGGTCGTCCAGCATAAAGGCCGTGCAGTTGAAAGACCTCAAAACCGGTTACGAGCTGGAACTGTTTGATTTCCTGCCGATTGATTCTGACCTGATAGTCGAAAACGTGGTGGCAGACTCAGAGAAACTCTCCGGCGCAATCAAGGCGCTGGTCAAAAAGGCAAAGATAAAGACCAAAAACACGGTAATATCAATATCCGGGCACTCCTCTGTGATAATCAAACGCATCACGCTGCCAGACATGACAGAGGAGGTGTTAAACGAAAATATACGTTATGAGGCAGAACAGTATGTGCCCTTTGGGATAGACGACGTGAATCTGGATTATCAGATACTTGGCCCAGCCGAAGAACCGGGACAGATTGATGTTATACTGGTGGCGGTAAAAAAAGATGTATTAAACAGCTATATAAGCGCGGTCAAAGACGCCGGATTGACTCCGGTCATAGTGGATGTAGACGCCTTTACGCTTGAGAACATGTATGGGGCAAACTATCAGACCGAGGCATCCAGAAGCGTGGCCCTGCTCAATGTGGGTGCGTCAAATACGACAATAAACATACTGAAAAGCGGGATATCCGCCTTCACAAGAGACAGCTCCATTGGGAGCAGAAATCATACCGAGGCCCTGATGAGCCAATTCTCTTTATCATACGAAGACGCGGAGAGGATAAAGGCCGGTGCCACAGTAAACGGAATTACCCCTGAACAGGCGGCCCCTGTGCTTGACAGTGTATCAGAGGACATAGTGATGGAGATAAATCATTCGCTGGATTTCTTCAGCGATTCTCCAGAGATGGAGGCAATAGAGGGCTTGTGGCTCGGTGGTGGAGGGGCGCTGGTAAAGGGTTTAAAAGAAAAGTTGTCAGACATGACGGGCTATCCCGTGACGCTGTTAAATCCGTTTAAGGATATAAAGATACCAAAGGGTATTGACGCCGCTTATCTGCAGTCCATAGCCCCGATAGCCACGATAGCCGTCGGGCTTGCAACAAGAAGGCTCGGAGACAGATGATCAAAATAAATCTCCTTCCCTCAGATGGAAAGGCGAAAAGAAGAAAAAAACCCCCCGCCGCGATACCCATCCTGTATGCGGTAATCGTTTTGGTGCTGGTGCTTTCATTAGCAGGAGCGGGCTTCGGGTATAAGATTTTGTCAAACAAACTCAATATGATGCAAAAGGAAAAGGCGGAAAAGACCAAACAACTTGAGGCATTGAAAAATAAAACGAAAGATGTCGAGGCCCTTGAAAAGAAAATCAAGGAGATTGCCGATAATAAAAAGGTGATAGAACAGTTAATAGCCAACCAGACCACGCCGGTAAAGGTGCTGGATGAGATAAGTAAACTCCTGCCGGACAATGTCTGGCTGACAAAGATGAGCATTAACGAGCAAGGCCTGTCGTTAAGCGGCACCGCCGAGAAAAACGACGATTTAGTCATATTCGTAAACAAACTTAAGAACTCAAAACTCTTTAATAATGTCTATCTGAGCAAATCCCAGAGCGGGTCTATAAGTATGGGAGGCACGGGACACGCGGATATGCCCGTGTACAATTTTGAGATGCAGATGAGCATAAATGTAGTGGTTAAGGCGGCATAATGCTTGTGCTCCCTGACATAAATAAACTTCACCCCGGCCTTAAGGCATTGATAGCGCTCGTGCCGGCAATCATAATAGCCATACCTTTTTATCTGTTAATATACAGCCCTACCACTGAACAGATTGATAAACTGAAAGTGGAACTCAAAAAGACAGACGAAGAGATAGCCACAGCAGAGAAAAGGGTGGCAAAACTGCCCGGTCTGCAGGCACAGAAGAAATTAGCCGAAGAGGAGTATAATACAATCAGGAAGCATCTGCCCGAAGAACACGAGATAACGAACCTCCTTAAGCAGGTATCTGACAATGCGATAGGTGCCGGATTGAAGGTGGATTTGTGGGAGCCGCAGCCAAGGAAAAACCACGCAAGCAATATACTTTATGAGATTCCCGTCAGGGTGCTGGTACAAGGCACATATCACAAACTTGGCGATTTCCTGAGCAGAATAACGGCACTTGACCGGATAGTCAACACGTCGAAAATAGATTTGAGCAGCCCTAAGGTATCGGGTGACGAGGCGGTTCTGTCTATAAGTCTTGGGGCCTCGACCTTCTCCGCCATCGCTGATGACAAGGGCAAAGGCCCCGGCAAATGATAGGCCAAATGACATGGTATGCAGAGATATGATAAAGGGTTTGTGCTTTATAGCGGCAGTGTGTGTCTGTTTTCTATGGGGCGTTAGTTTGCCGGGTGAATGTGCGGCGTCTCCAGCCGACCCCGCGGCGGCAGTCCCTATGGACAATGAGACGGCCACAGCACTAAAGCCTCTTACAATAGAGAGGTACAACTATGAACCGAATGGAAGGAAAGACCCTTTTTTGTCGCTGGCAGAAATGAGGAAAAAGAGGCTGACGGCATCGGCGGCGGTAAAACCGAACAGGCCCCCCCGCGCACTTTCACCACTTGAGATTCCCGAACTAAATGCCATAGTGTTAAAAGGAATAGTGGTGGATGCAAAGAAAAGATATGCCGTTGTGGAAGTAGACGGAAAGACATTCGTAATAACTGAGAGGATGTATCTGGGCAGAGAAGGCGGAAGGGTTGTCAAGATCAACAGTGATAACTTAGTAGTGGAAGTGATTACATATGACGACCTCGGCAAAGAGGACAAGTCTTTACATCCAATACCACTGAGGAAAGAGGGCCAGGAATGATTAACGCAACAATAAAAGGATTGACAACCACTGCCTTATGTATAGTTTTTCTTAACGGGTGCACCCAGGCAATTGAAACCACAAGAAATGCCCCAACTGCCCCACAACAAGACAACGCCATCGTGTCCACTGACATGGCAAAGGAACCTGTGGCCGCCGCGTCCGACAACTCTAAGCCACAAAAAGCCAGTCTCCCGGACGAACAGACTGGCAATGCCATCACATCAATAGAAGTGACAAATGAACTGGTAAACATAACGGCATCTAAACCGTTCAGGTACAAGGTGGCAGACACCAGTGACTCATACACAAAGAGGATTGAGCTGTTTGACATCTCCCCCGGCCGCTTTAAGGATATTATACTGCCGGGAAGCACAAAGGTGGCAGACATGAAGGTAACGTTAGCTGACAACCGGTGCGTGGTAGTGTTGTCGCTCACCGCGGCTGCCAGCATAAAGGACAAGTATGCCAATAACACCCTCTCGCTGGCGTTTGATAAACCAGAGCCGGGCGTGAACTCCGAGCAGCCCACGGCCAGGCCTCAGCACAACAAAGGACATCTGCCAACCGGGAAAAATGTAACGGGAGTCAGATTTGCAAAAGACGCGGATAAGGCGGCCAGAGTGGAGATAGAAGGAGACGGTTTGTTAACGGCGGACATATCCACTCTCAACGGCAGGGTCATCGTGGATTTACGGGGGGTAAAAATGACCACCGTGACTCCGAAAGATGTCTCACCACCCATCAGGGCAATCAGGTGGGCGCAGCATAAGGACAAGGTTCGCATAGTGATGGATTTATCAGAAAACGCGCAATATAAGGTTGACGACCAGGGCGACAGGCTTGTTATCATCATAGTTGACGCGGCCTCAACGACGCCAGCGGCCACTGTGGAAAAAAAGTCGTCCGCCACAAAGGATAAGGCGGCGGCCACAGAAGTCTCAAGTGAGGACAAACCGGTGCCTTCTCCCACGCCGCAGGCTAAGCCTGATATTTCAAAGAAAAGAAACCCTATCACGCTGAACTTCAATGATGTTGATGTCATTGCGGTTTTAAAACTCATAGCCTACGTCAGCGACTATAACATAGTGGTTGACCCGCATGTAAGCGGCAAGGTGACGATTCATGTCAAGGATATGCCATGGGACAAGGCCCTTGATTTAATCATGGAATCCACTAAATTAAGGAAGATAGTAGAGGGCGACGTGATTAAGATAGTACCGGGTGAGGTGCCCGCCTCCACTGCTGACATCAAATCCACCCCGCCGCCACCACCAATACACATAAATGATTTGAGCATCATGTTCTCTGATGCCGGCGGTGAAATGAAGATTATAAAACGGGCAAACGTAGCGGCAGGCAGCGGCAGCATATGTCTGGATATAAATCCCACTGACATACAACCGGCCATAATTCCCCACCCACCCGTGGCTCAGAAAAAGGCTGTCCACGCGAAGAGCTCCCATAAGAAAAAGGTAAAGAAAAAATGATTTACTTCATAAAGAGCAGTCTCCCCCGGAGGAAAGGTTATGATTAAAAGACGTAATATGCTTGCCTTATTTTTGTTGGCCGTATTATTGGTTTCAGGCTGCGTGAGCACAAACACCACGCTCGGTGATGAGCCTATTCGCGCCGTATCTGATAATGTGTTGACTGATGTCAGCGTTGATGACTATTCGCTGAAAATCACGGCGACCGGGAACTTTGAGTACTCCTTTTCGAGAACCTCCGACCCGTTTAAGGTGTTTATCGAGCTAAAAGGCGTCAGCCAGGGGCTTTTTACAGAACGAATCATCCCTAAAAAAGATGGCATAAGCGAAATTGCGTTTATAAACAAGACTGTGCCCGTAAAGGCCACCCTTATTGAGCTGACCCTGACCGCTCCGTTGGATGTCGCCCATTCTCTTAACGGCAACGTGCTGGCAATTAACGTCAAAAGGTTAGATGATATCTTGTCCAGCCCGCAACCGGCACAGTCCCACCATGACGCCGATGTATTTGTAATGCCGGAGACCGAGACCGCGGAAAACACCCCCGCCCCGTTCAACCCTGACGCCAGAGGCATAACAGGGCTGACGTTTAAGAAAGAAGACGGTGCCGTAAACCTGGTAATACAGGGCGACGGCGCTATGAAGCCTAATTTCTCAAAGCTTCGGGAGACTTTGCTTGTTGACATACCCGGCGTGCGCCTATCAGCAGTTATGCCTACTGATTTGCTCCCCCCTGTAAAGGAACTCAAATCGGAGGAAAGACCCTCAGGAATACGAATAATTATGAAGCTGGATAAAGACGCCTCATCAAAGGTGTTGACCGTCGGCGATACGGTGATAGTGTCCTTGACGACTACGGAGATGGCGGCTGCGGCAGCGAAAAAAATGTCAGACATAGACGCAAAGCATAAGTCGGCCATTGCAGAAGGCAAAAAAGCGGACAGGAAGGCCCCCGCGCAGGGCAAACTTTCCCCACCGCCGGACGGCGGCACTCAGCCCCTGCCTGTGGCGTCATCAACAGATAACGCGGCAGAGGCAAAGGCACCCGATGCCGGTGTAACTGGCGTTCTCTGCGGTAAACCCGTACCCTGCGGCACGAACAACAAGCTGCTCAGCCTCGATTTCCAAAGCGCGGGTATAGTTTCGGTTTTCAAGGTGCTGGCAGAGGAAAGCGGCTGCAACATAGTTGTTGACCCCACGGTTCAGGGGCAAATAACTATGCAGGTGAAGGACGCGCCGTGGTTTCAGATAGTTGACCTCATACTGAAGATTCATTCTCTGGGCTGCGACATCACCGGAAATATCATAAGAATCGCCCCCACAAAAAAACTTGATGAGGAGAGAGACGCAGACCTCAAAAGGGTCAAAACAGATATGGGCATTAAAGATACCCAGGAACAGATGGAACCCCTCGTGACCAAAATATTCAGAATCAGTTACGCAACGGTGGATGAAATGAAAGCCCTTCTCACATCAACTCCATCGGCCACACAGACCTCCACCCCAGCCCCAGGTAGTAATCCCCAGGCCACGCCCCCCCCCTCTGGTACATCGTCCGGGTTGCTGTCTCCGCGCGGCACAATGACAATCGATAAAAGGACAAGCTCCATTATTGTGGTAGATATACCGCGAGTCATGGACAATATAGAAAGGATGATAAAGCAATTGGATAAGCCCCCGCAACAGGTGTTGATAGAGGCAAGAATAGTGGAGGTTTCAAAGAGCGTCAATGACACTCTTGGCATAAACTGGGGCATACTGTCGTATAATAAGTCGGCTGCCAGCAGTGGGCAGACCAGCGGACTTGGCGTTGGCGGAACCTTTGGCTCTCTGGCAGGTAATTCATATCTTGGTACCTTGCCGAGTATACTATCCACCGCCGGTACAGACGGCATAGTGCTTGGTTTTATGAATGCCGCCAAGACGGCTGGACTGGACTTAAAACTTCAGGCGTTGGAAGATACCAGTCAGGGGAAAGTCCTCACAAACCCTCGTCTCCTGACGTTGAATCTACAGAAGGCCAGCATAAATCAGGGTCAGAGCATCCCGTATCCGCAGATGAACGCGCAAGGTGAAATCTCAGCGGCCTTCAAAGACGTAACGATAAAAATAGACGTTACGCCGCAGATTACCCCCGACAATTCGGTTATATTGCAGGTAGACATCAGCAAGGAGGACTTCCTGCAATCTGTCACAATCGGAGGCAGCTCGGCCCCTCAAACAACTAAGCTTGCGGAACAAACAAAGGTGTTGATAAAAGACGGCGAAACTCTGGTATTGGGCGGTGTTTTCGCAACGAAGGAGTCGAAGGGGGACGAAGGTCTTCCCTTTCTGAAAGACATACCGGTACTGGGATGGTTGTTTAAGACCAATACCTATGCACTACAAACAAACGAGTATTTGATTTTCATAACTCCAAGGATCGTAAACAGAGAGGCAGATGAACCTTCGTAAACATAACAGCCTAAGGATTAAAGACGAAGGGGGGTAACCCCCCTTCACCCGTATTTTTGCACATATTTTATCTATTGATTTCCATAGCGAGGTAACGTGTCAGGCATAAAAATAATAACCGCCGGAGAATCACACGGGCAGGCACTCGTTGGCATTGTAGAAGGACTGCCCTCCAATATGCCGCTTAGTCAGGACGATATAGACAAAGAACTCATGCGCAGGCAAATGGGCTACGGCAGGGGCGGCAGGATGGCTATTGAGACCGACAAGGCAGAAATCCTCACCGGCGTCAGGTGGGGAAAGACTCTGGGAAGCCCAATTGCGATAGAAATTTCCAATAGGGACTCCGCCAACTGGGTAAAGGGAATGTCCATCTCATCAGAGCACGAGGGTGCAATCGCCGCGGTAACCAGACCACGCCCCGGACACGCAGACCTCGCCGGAGCGGCTAAGTACGGTTTTAAAGACATAAGAAACATTCTTGAGCGCGCCTCAGCCCGCGAAACCACAACAAGGGTTGCCCTCGGTGCGGTTTGCAAGAGATTCTTACAAGAATTCGAAATCTTCATCGGCAGCTTTGTAACTTCCATAGGAGATGTCCAAAGCAGCGCGCAGCCACAAGTGGCAGAAAGCGGCGAACTCATCGAATTATTCAAAATGGCCGAGGCTGACGTTTCAAAGGGCGACAATCGTACCGTTCGCACTCCCTACTCACTGGACTCAGAGAAAATGATAAGCGCAATCGGCGATGCAATGGCAGCCGGTGACACACTTGGTGGAACTTTCGTGGTGTTTGCGGCGAATGTGCCCGTTGGGTTAGGCTCACACATCCAATGGGATAAAAAACTCGACGGCAGACTGGCACAGGCCATCATGAGCATTCAGGCCGTCAAAGGTGTTGAACTAGGCATGGGATTTAATGCCGCCACACTCAACGGCTCGCAGGTTATGGATGAGATATTTTATGATAAACCTAAGACGCCTCATTTCGGTTTTTACCGGAAGACCAACAACATGGGCGGCATAGAGGGCGGTATGAGCAACGGGATGCCCATAGTGCTGCGCGCCGCGATGAAACCAATCCCAACGCTGAGAAAAAAACCTCTGAAGTCGGTAGATTTACTAACGAAGTCAGCAATTGAGGCCGCCTATGAGCGGTCTGACGTATGTGCCGTGCCCTCGTGCTCAGTCATTGCCGAGGCCATGATGGCAGTCGTCCTTGCCGATGCCTTTTTGGATAAATTCGGCGGCGACGCCATTGACGAAACAAAGGCAAACTATTATAATTACATGAAATATTTATCGGGCATATAAATCGGGCATATAAAATGAAGGCAATAAACTAATTGAAAAACATAGTGCTGACCGGATTCATGGGAACAGGGAAGACGACGATAGGGCGGGTGCTGGCGAAGTTGCTTGGCAGAAATCTTATTGATGTTGACTCGGAGATAGAAAAGGCGCAAGGGATGAGAATCACCGAGATATTCGCCACACAGGGCGAGGCCAAATTCAGGGATATGGAGACAGAAATGGCGGGGAAAATCTCCAACCTCTCTAACGTGGTCATATCCACCGGAGGCGGTATCGTCTTAAGACAGGAAAACATTGAGCTTCTGCGCAAAAACGGCATCGTGGTCAACCTTACCGCCGCCCCCGATGTTATACATGCCCGCATCTCTGGCGGCAACGACAGGCCGCTCCTTAATGTCCCGGACCCGCTGGCCAAAATCAGGGAACTCCTTGAGTTTCGGCAACCTTTTTACCTAAACGCCGACATTGTCATAGACACAGCAGACAAGACGCCAATCCTTGTAGCCGAAGAAATTATTCAATCCGCAAAGTTGATGAGCCGATGAGTGGTTTAATAGATAATCTAACAGTAAACTTAGGCGAGAGAAGCTACGAAATCTCAATTGGAGCAGGTGCGATAGATTCGCTTGGAGAAAAACTATCCTCCCTGGGGTTTAACAAGAAAATCGTGATAGTATCTAACGAGACCGTGTTCAAGCATTATGGGGCGTGCGTGTCGCAATCACTTAACAAGGCAGGCTTTGAGGTATTCCCAATATTTATCCCCGACGGGGAGGCCTATAAGGATATGAGATACGTGGAATCTGTCCTTAACGAGATGTTTACCGTCGGGCTTGACAGGAAATCTGCCGTTGTGGCGCTTGGCGGGGGAGTGGTGGGTGATTTGGCCGGTTTTGCCGCGTCAATCTATATGCGCGGCATTGCTTTGGTGCAGGTGCCGACAACCCTTCTATCGCAGGTTGACAGCTCTGTAGGCGGGAAAACTGGTGTCAATAACCCCTTTGGGAAAAACATGATAGGCACGTTTTATCAGCCGCGATTCGTCTGTATTGATATAGACACCCTGAAAACCCTCCCTGAAAGGGAACTACGGGCAGGTATTGCAGAGGTAATAAAATACGGCATTATAAGAGATGCCGCGCTCTTTGCATTTTTAAAAGACAATCGCCAGAAGATTCTCTCACGCGACAGCGCCGCCCTCAAACACATAATCCACACATCGTGCCGCATCAAGGCAGAGGTCGTCTCTAAGGACGAGAGAGAATCAGGTCTCAGAGAGATACTAAACTGTGGGCACACGGCTGGTCACGCTCTGGAAACCGTAACGCAGTACACACAATACCTGCACGGTGAGGCCGTGGCGTGGGGCATGTACGCGGAGGCGAGGATTGCGGCGGCGTTGGGGCTGCTGCCCGCGGCAGCGCTGAAGGAGATCAGAGACCTGATAGAAGGGTATGGCCTGCCAACGTCAATTCCAAAGGGCATAGCAATAGGGTCGCTTGTCGAGGCCATGATTTACGACAAAAAAACCGTCGCAGGAGCCATAAAATTCGTCCTGCCAACCGAAATTGGCAAGGTTAAAATAATAAAGGGGATAGAAAAAGAGTTTATCCTCTCTGTCCTAAAATCGGAGACATAACAAAATGGGATTTGCTGATAAACTTAAGCTCGGCCTGAGGAAGACCAAAGAAGTGCTCCTCATGGATGTTGAGACCATATTTAAGGGCAAGACAGTAGACGCCTCTACGATAGAAGAGTTTGAGGAAATGCTCCTTGCGTCAGACATTGGCGTAAAGGCAACCACGGAGATAGTCGAGGGACTGAGGGGCAGATACGAAAGCGGCTCTGTAAAAACTGTTGAGCATGTTAAGGAATTCCTCAGACACAGTATCGTGGAAATCCTCGGCCTGCCGCAGCCGTTTGTCTTATATCAGGAGAGGCCGTTTGTGGTCTTATGTGTTGGGGTAAACGGGGTTGGCAAGACCACGACAATAGGAAAGATAGCAAGCAAGGCAGTCTCAGAGGGGCACTCCGTAATACTTGCCGCGGCGGACACGTTTCGGGCAGCGGCCATAGAGCAGCTTGACATATGGGCGGTGAGAAGCCGCGCCCATATAGTAAAGCATCAGCATGGCTCTGACCCTGCGGCGGTTGCCTTTGACGCCATTGAGGCCGCAAAGGCACGGGCTATTGACCTTGTAATTGTGGATACGGCAGGTCGGCTTCACACCAAGAGTCCTCTGATGGAGGAACTGAAAAAAATAAAGCGGGTGATAAATAAATCCATCCCCGGCGCCCCACATGAAACCCTTCTCGTTGTGGATGCCACAAACGGCCAAAACGCCCTTCACCAGGCGAAGATGTTTAATGAGGCCGTGGGGATAACCGGCATAGCCCTCACTAAAATGGACGGCACGGCAAAAGGTGGTATAGTCCTGTCAATAAAAAAAGAACTAAATATCCCCATTCGCCTGATAGGCGTAGGTGAAGGGATTGAGGACTGCCGGGACTTCATCCCTGAGGAATTCATCTCGGCGCTCTTTGACTAGGCCAGAGGTTTTAGCAAAAGAGTGTTTTCGGAACTTTCTGCTTCTTCGGAACTTTCCGCCCGTTAGGATTGTCTAAGTGAATAGAGGTGAAAATGAGACGGCTGACTTTGTCAACGACGCGGAATCGCTTGCCGCAGCGTCTCAGGGCGGTGATACTGCCGCCTTTGACCGGCTTGTCCTTATGTATAAGGACAGGATATATAACCTGTGCTATCGGTTTTTGGGTTCTCACGCCGATGCTGAGGACGCCGCGCAGGATACTTTTATGAAGGTATATACATCAATAAATCAGTTTAAATTTCAGTCATCGTTTTCCACATGGCTGTATCGAATAGCCGTAAATACGTGTAAAAACAAGCTTAAATCATTCAGTTGGAAGAGGTTTTTTCCATTTAACGCCATCACCCCCGATGCCCTCACCGAGATTGCCGATGGTCGGCCTTCACCGGATATGCGGCTTCAGAGCAGACAGCGTGGCAGGGCGATAGAAAAGGCGATACTGGAGTTGCCCGTGGCGCAAAGGCTTGTCGTTGTGCTGCGCGATATGGAGGGGCTTTCGTATGAGGAGATTTCAAGCATAACGGGTTTAAACCAGGGTACGGTGAAATCGAAGCTGTCAAGGGCACGCCATGCCCTCAGAGACAAATTAAAGGATGTAGTGGCATGAACTGTAAGAACGTGATAGAGACGCTGCCGGATTACATGGACGGCCAACTGGATAACGCCGCGGTGGAGGCAGTCAAAGGGCATATATCGGAGTGTGGTACGTGCGCTGAGCAGTTGAGGTCATTAGTGGCACTATCAGAGGCGCTGAAGGGACTTGAGCCGGTAAAGGCCCCCGCTGATTTCACGCACCGGCTCAAAGAGCGAATAGACGCGCGTCCCAAATCCTATTTCGGCCTCATCCCTCTAACGATAAAAATACCGGCAGGCGTTGCCGCCCTTGTGGTAACCGCCGTTATAGCGGTCTATGTGTTTAAGGCGGAGCAGGTGGGTACACCTCTTATTACATGGAAAAAAGGCGAAATGGCGGCAGTTCCTTCAACAAGCGATACACATGACAAGTTAACCGTCGAAAAATCCATTAACCCTGCCGCCCCGGCGGCAATTAAGAAACCGACACCGACGCACAAAGTCCAGATACAAGCGAAGGCCAAACGCGCCGCACAAAAGCCGACGCAAAAGCCAGCGCAGGAACCGGTGCTGATAGCTCTGCTTATCAAGTTACCTACCACGGCTCCGGCGGAGTCGGCTGCTGCCGGAGGCGTGCAAGCTGACAGGGCAATGTCCGCTATGCCTGAAATTTCCCCCATGCCTGAAATGGCCGCAAAAAAAAGTGCCCCTGCCGCCCGCCACGTTGAGCCTCTGGCCGCCGCACTCTCGAAAATCGTCGCTTTCCTGCCGGAACTCAATGCCCATGTGGTGGCTCCTCAGGACGGCCATAGATTGACGATTGATATACCGTCAGACAACTACGACACACTCCTTGTGAGACTTGAGTCAATAGGCACCTACAACAAACCGCCGCCACGCCCGGTAGGAGCTAAGACCATCAGGGTGCAGATTCAGATAGCCGCGGAATAGCCTTCAGCTGGAGTTCTGGAAGCCGCCAACGGGCGGCAGCCCAAATTCGATAGATAAAGCGTGTGCGAGATTACGGGGTGAAGGGGGGGTTACCCCCCCTTCGTCGTTAATCCTTATAATATGAGTACTTACCTGAAATAAAATGGGTGAATACTCATCCATCGCCGCAGCGGCTTTGGCAGCAGATCATATCTTACACCCATTGAATACCCGGCGTACCTGAAACATGTATCCAGAATAAAATATGTGAGCGATGAGTATTTCCCTTCATTGAGCAGCCTTGAGACACCCTCCCTTAAATACCTTAACCCCTCGCCTGCGGGACTGGCATATTTTAAAAGACATCCCTCTTTCAGCGATACACCTATGTCGAAGTTCCTCTTAAACTGTTTTGTAAATGAATAGTTGTGTGAATGAATCACCGCCGCATCAGGGCAGTATGCCACCTTGTAGCCTGATAGGATAAGCCGGGAGGCAAACAGCATGTCTTCATTCATAATCGCAGCATTAAAACCACCCAATGCTATAAAAACCTCTCTCTTTATGGCGGAACACACGTTGGAGAAAAAGAATGTCTTTATGCCAAGGGTATTTAACGCTTCGAGGCTTTTCAGTATTGGCCTGTTGGGATAGTTGAACTCGCGTGAGAAGCTCTCAACTGGGGCGGCGTCGGGGGCGGCGATTTGCCTGGCGTAGGAGGCGGCTGTCTGTGGGTCTTGCAGGGGGACAAGCAACTCCCGCGTGAGCCTGTTGTCGGCGGGCAGGGCGTCTTGTGTCATAAATATAATAACATCACCCGACGCCGCACGAGCGGCAATATTGCGCGTCGTGCCGTGGTTAAAGTCCGCCCTGTTGATTTTTATTACCTTGCAACCCAAGGAGACGGCCTTGTCGGCAGAGTTGTCAACAGAGGCGGAGTCAATTACGATTATCTCCCTAACGGCAGTTAGCTGTTCCCTGATGGCCCCCACTATGGGGTCAAGCAACGCGGAGGCATTCAGTGTCGGAATTATTACGCTTATTGACACACTTACTTGCCGCCGCACGAGGGACAGTTTGGGTCTTTGTATATCTTATATTTTCTAAACTCAACATTTGCGCCCTCCCACACGAGGAGTTTTCCCTTTAGATTTGTCCCAACGCCAGCAAGATACTTCAGCGCCTCAAGCGCCTGAAGGGTGCCTATAACTCCGGGCGTAGTGCCGAGTACGGGAAACACCTCCGAGGGTGGTGCCTCCTGAAATAAACACCTAAGGCATGGCGTCTCCGGCACTTTGATAAACGACATCCTGCCGTCTATGCCCCAAATGCTGCCATATACGAGCGGGATGCCCTTTCTGATTGCCGCGTCGTTCAGTATATAGCGTGTCGGGAAGTTGTCCATGCAGTCAAGGATTATGTCTGAGTTTGCCACAAGCTGGTCAACATTTTCTGCAGTTATCCTATCTACGTGCGCGGTGATTTTTATATCAGAGTTTACGGTGTTTAGTGTGATTTTTGCTGATAACGCCTTGTTTATGCCGATGCGTGAGGGGTTGTGGAGGATTTGCCTGTTGAGATTTGAGTAGTCCGGCGAGTCGAAGTCGCAGATTATTATATGCCCTATGCCAGCCGCGGCAAGATATATAGACACGGGCGAGCCAAGCCCTCCCGCTCCGGCTATAAACACGGTCGAGTTCTTTATTTTTTCCTGCGTCTGCTGCCCCCAGCCCTCCATCATCATCTGCCTTTTGTAGCGCTCAAGTTCGTTTACAGAAAGTGCCATTGATTTTCCTCCGGTAACAATAATTTAATGTAATATTATGCCATATTTTTGTCGCCAATATATAGCTTAACCCAACTCCTTGCCGTTTATTATCAATGTTTTCAGAACACCTCTGCCGTCTTTGCTCAAATAAATAACCGCCACAACGCCCTGACCTAATATGCCATGTTCTATTGCTCGCCCTTTGCCCTCTTCCACAAAAAATTTCTCTATCCCGAACTCAGCGTTTATTTGCATGTCTTCATGCCTGATGGTTTTTTCCACCGTCCCGTAAACCTTGTCGAGGCCGCCTTCACATGTCCTCCACTTCTCATTACTCACAGGGAAATGGAACATCAGACGCCCCTCTTTGTTCACGCAAAAGACATAACGGCCTTCTTTTTGATATGGCTGCCAGTAGTATTCAAACTCGCGTGTGAGACCGGAGTCTTCCTTTACGGTTGTAGTGCCGGTGTAGTTAGTATAAGCGCTGATGACCGTTCCCCTGATGAAAGTCGCTCCTTTTGGTTCGGTCTTTCCGAATGTCGTGGGTGAAAATGTCCCGTCGGCGTTTTTGCTTAACGTTACGTAAATAGTATCTCTTGCCTTAAACGTGTCTTTTACGCCGAACTTGTCGGTTTTTAACGCAGAAATGTCGTAAGAGAGCCTCACATATTCGCCCTTTAACAAATCCCTTGGATCAAACATACGAGTAACAAGGAGTATCCTCTCCCCTGTGGCGATTATATCCTGCTTATATGCAATTATTGACAACAAGAGCAGCAACTGTATCAGAACTGCGATTGATAATCTAATCCTCATAGTCTCCTATACCAAAAGCGGCCAGCAGTTTTCGCCTCTTCTTTTCTAGTACCACTCCAAGGGCAATCAACAGCGCACCGCCCAGTAAAAAGAACAATGACGTGTGCAACATCCCCCACAGGATATCAACATATCTGCCGAGCACATCGAGGGCGAAAAACACCACGCCCACATTGACGTAAACCCGGCTTCGCTTTAAGTATCCAATGAATATTATCCACAGTACGGCCGCCGCGTAGATTAAGTTAGATAGCACTAAGGAAATTGACCGCACAGGCGCTCCCGTAAAACGTGAATAAATATACGGGGAAGCGGTAAAAACAATCATTAGCAGCAGGAGGAGCGCCTCATTCCTCCGCCATTTGCCCCTTGCCCTGCAAGACAACCTCAACGCCTGAGAAAGGAGAAAAACGCAGCCAATACCGATGTAAAAAGCCCTGACCTCAAAAATATCCAGACCAGCAGCCCTCATAGAAGCAGCGCCCTTAAAGGTAAAAACATATGCGGCAAGATACGTCAACGGCAGCCCCGCGGCCAGATAAGGAAACGAAAGAGGATTTAGAGAGCTGAAGTCCTCGTGCATCAACCCAATCCCCCACAGGGTGACACCTACGCCGAGAAATAAAGCGGGGACAATGTCAAAATTGCCAGTTATCGAATTAAATCCCGGGCTTATCTCCATGAATATCCAGACAAGCAGCGTCACAATAGACAAGGCAAGCAGAGGTTTAAGCCTTACCGCGTATGCCATAGGCAGCACACCGGCCCCCCACATCAATATTCCGATGGGAGAATGTGACGATACGTTGTATGCCTGGGCTATCAGAAAAATCCCCGCGCCATATATAATCGCACCTAACAGAAATAAAGAAGCGCCGACGCCAGGATAGTTCCCCTTCTCGTAGTACAAGTAGTACCCCGTGCCATAACTGCTCAACATGCCGACAAAGACTATCGCAATCTTTCCCCAGTTAGGTATCGCCGACCAATGAGCCGAAAAGAAGAGTATTATCCCGGCACCCAAAAGAAGGACACCAAGAATGGAAAGCGTTAATATAAGCCTTGAGGGAATAACGGTCTTGTCCGGTTCCTCTGGCTGATGTATCTCATTATACCGGGCCAAAATCAAATCTCTCTGCCGGGCATCAATTATGCCTTCGCTAAGCCACTGCTCACTCTGCTGCCCAAGCTCCCTGATAAAGGCTGCACTGCCGCCACTGTCTTTCATCATATCAATAAACCCGCGTTAGTTGATATACGCCTTAAAAACTGCACATTATGGCCAACCCGGCCATTTGAGACAGTTTTATCATACATATACTGGCTGGATTGCGTCAATGTTGACATATTTTTTGCCATCGGTGCGCGAGAAGGTCAAAGTGTGATGCCGTGGTAGTGGGTCAGCTTGAATCACGCATGGAATATTGAAGAAATCATTAGATTGTTGTTATAATGGGACAGAATCTTGATTTATACGGTGACCAATCCAGCTAAGTTTGAAAAATTATGGAGATAAAGTGCTTCAAGGAACAGAAAGACAAGCGTTACAGTTGTCGCTATTCGAGCAACAACCGATCAGCAAAAGCAAGATTGTTAATGTTGCTTCAGTCAGGCAGCTAAGCCCCTTTCGCTATCCAGGAGGGAAAACATGGCTTGTTCCCATTGTTCGGGAGTGGTTGCAACAGCGTGATAAGAAACCGGCAGAGTTGGTAGAGGTTTTCGCAGGGGGTGGCATAATCGGCCTAACCGCAGCGCAGGAACGACTTGCGGAGCATGTAACCATGATCGAGTTAGACCCTGATGTTGCCTCGGTTTGGCTTACTATTCTTGGTGAGGATGCTGAATGGTTAGCTGAAAAGATACTTGGTTTTGAATTGACAGTTCTGAACGCGCATGAGGCAATAGAGAAACCTTTCTCAGATACAAAAGAGCGAGCCTTTCAGACGATCCTGAGAAACAGAATCTGTCATGGCGGCATACTTGCACATGGAAGTGGATTTCTCAAACATGGAGAGAATGGTAAGGGCATTGCATCCAGGTGGTATCCTGAAACCTTGGCGAAACGGATCAGGTACATCATGACTTTTCGCGATAGAATTACCTTTATCGAAGGCGATGGGTTGTGTCACCTGCGCAACGTTGCAAAGATACCAGATGTTGCCTTTTTTATTGATCCACCTTACACGGCACCAGGCAAAAGAGCAGGAAAGCGGCTCTATAATTTTTTTGAAATCGACCATGAGGAACTTTTCGATATAGTAAGCACGTTAAATGGCGACTTCATGATGACTTATGATGACGCTGGTTCCGTGCGCGAAATGGCAGAAGCGCGAGGATTCTTTGTTTCGCATGTTCTCATGAAAGGAACCCACCACAACAAAATGTTTGAATTATTAGTGACTCCCTGTGAGCATATCTTGTAGCGTTGAGATATCGGGGCTGTTGTTAAGCCTATCATCAAGTTTTTATTGAAGGTGTTGGATGAAATCATCAATGGGGCTGGCCGGTGTTTTTGTAATGCGCAGCAAGGCTGGTTCGAAAGCAGTGTAAATGGTCTTGTGGCGGGTAAATACGAAGCGATTTTCTTCTTTGTTTAATTCCAGACCATATAAAAACCATGCAACATCAGCCTGTTCGGGTGCTACTGCGGGGAGTTCTGGCAGGGTTGCATAAAAGGATTTATGCAGGGCCACGGCCTGTTTTTTTCTCCATTCATTAAAAATGCCCCCCTTATAAAGCATTTGAGGGGCAAGTCGCTTTCTTGAAGAAGATAGATAATCAGCCCTTGGATAATTGTGGCCATTCCACACCATTTTTGATTGTCCATCGGGGTCTTTCATGTATTGAGCAAAAGGATTTCTGACATTTCCAGAGATGTAAACCGCTTGCACTTCCAGCGATCCAAAATCAAGGAGCTTTCCCTTCTCGTCATAAGACACAAGGACAACATCTATATTGCCGGCCGATTGTCCCGTTCCGTCCTTGAGGCGCACTTCGGTAAGGGATGTCCACGAGGTATCAGGCGAAAAGAAGAAGGCGGCAGCATCTTCTGCTATAATCCAGTTTTCGCGAAACCTAATTGGACATGTTATTGTTGCGCTTCCGTCTTCGACTAATATGGAGCAAACTCCTAAAGGATCAATCGCCTTGTCCTTCGTGCAATTGGGAACCTTGTTGTTGAAGGGGCAAAGCCTTCCCCTTCGGTAACGTTTTGCTTCATGGCTTTGGTTATCTATTGGAAAGCCAAAAACCTCTGCGAGCGGATTGTCAGGCACGCTGATCCCTTCCTTATTCTTTGATTGCTTATTATAGCACACCAACCCCCTAAATAATTCAAACCGCCCACTACTTATCCCAACCCCGCGCTTGCTTTTACGTGCGGTTTATTTCATAATATGGCATTGAGCAACATTGAGCCAGTATATTCTTAATGATACAACTAAAATTCAGGAGGATGGTTGAACATGGAAAGGTTGAAGAAACTTGAAGGATTCTCAGGCCGTAAGGGTCCGTTGCTTTTTATTATAATGGATGGAGTTGGGCTTGGAAAAGACGACGACACTAACGCGGTTTATCTGGCAAAGACCCCCGTGTTGGATAAACTCTTTAAAAGCGAACTCTTTACATCAATCGCGGCACACGGCGAGGCTGTGGGGCTTCCAAGCGATGAGGACATGGGTAACAGCGAGGTCGGGCACAATGCCTTTGGTGCCGGACGCGTGTTCGCCCAGGGGGCAAAGCGAGTGAACGAGGACTTTGCAACAGGTGCGGTCTTTAACGGCAGGCTCTGGAAAAAAATCGTAGAACGCGCCAAAGACGGTTGCGCTGTGCATTTCAGCGGACTTCTCTCTGACGCGAATGTCCATTCAAACATTAACCACCTCTACGCCATGCTGAATAAACTTGCCGAGAGCGGCGTGAAAACGGCGCGCGTGCACCCGTTACTTGATGGCAGGGATGTCGGCCCGCGTACCGCCCTTGAATATGTCGTCCCCCTTGAGCAGCTCTTAAAGAAAATCAGAGACGAAAAGGGCTATGACTACTGTATCGCCTCAGGCGGTGGCAGGATGAACGTTACTATGGACAGATACGAGGCCGACTGGAGTATCGTCAAGCGCGGCTGGGATGCCCATGTCAACGGCATAGGCAGGCCGTTTCGCTCGTGTGAGGAGGCAATTGAGGCCTTTTATAAGGAAGACCTCGATGACCAGAACATGGGGGCATTTGTCATTGTTGACGAGACCGGGCAGCCCGTCGGTAAAATGGAATCCGGCGATTCGTTTATATTTTGCAATTTCAGGGGCGACAGGGCAATTGAGATCTCCCTTGCCTTTGACAGCGGCCCTGAATTCACCAAAATAGACAGAGGCCGCATCCCTAATGTCTTCTACGCCGGAATGATGGAGTATGACTCTGAGGCCAAAATCCCTAAGAACTTCCTCGTTGAGCCACCGCAGATTTCAGAGACCGTCGGCGAGTACCTTGCCCATGAGAAAATCTCTATGTTTGCCATCTCCGAGACTCAGAAATTCGGGCACGTCACATACTTCTGGAACGGCAACCGCTCCGGCTACATAGACAAGGACCTGGAGCTCTATGTCGAGATACCATCGGACAAACTCACCTTCGACAAGGCGCCGAAGATGAAGGCATACGAGATAACAGAAAAAACCATAGAGATGCTGAAGTCGGGGAAATATAAATTTGGCCGCCTGAACTTCGCAAACGGCGACATGGTTGGCCACACAGGCGTCATGGAGGCCGCCATAACGGCCGTAGAGACAGTGGATGAGTGCGTGGGCAAACTACTAAAAGTAGTAGAGGCACTTGATGGCATTGTCGTAGTAACCGCAGACCACGGCAACTCAGACGAGATGTATGTCATGAAAAAAGGCAAAAAAGTCCCCAAGACGTCACATACCCTGAACCGTGTGCCGTTTATAATCGTAGACTCCGGGTATAAAGGGGAATACAAAATGGCTGAGCATGAAAGCCGCGGATTAAGCAATGCCGCCGCTACCATTTGTAATCTGCTGGGTTACGATAAACCAGAGAACTATGACCCATCGCTGATAAAATTTGGTTCATAAGACAAGAGGGTAATCGCAATCTGACTTGTAATCTGGTTCCGATTGTGGCGCCAGGTTACGGGTCGGGTTAGATAATGCCAAAAAAAATCTTGACATTCTTTTATTTTTTTGCTTTAATTGGGGAAGTCATTTTGCTTTAATTAAAGAAACCAAGGACAAATACGCTTGGGCAGTTTATTGTTAATCGTTCGTGGTTACACCACATATACCACGGCTGCACCACGTTTTATACTGCGGCTGATTGCACAAAGGCTGTTTCGGCCTTTATCATAACAGATGGGAGGACATTCTATGAGAAGTATTTCTGCGTTTTTTGAATCATTCAAATCAAGTTCGTTCACTCCTCGGGGTAAAGCTATACTAACCTATACTATACTATTCCTGCTTTTAAGTATTTTAACGTCAACCGCGGCAGTAGCTGAAACTTATTCTTTTGTTACAAAATGGGGCAGTACTGGTACAGGGGATGGCCAGTTTACTCAACCTACCGGCATAGCAGTTGATAGAGGAGCGTATGTTTATGTTGTAGATTACAGTAATAACCGGGTCGAGAAATTTACAAGCACCGGGACTTTTGTTACAAAATGGGGCAGTAGTGGTACGGGGGACGGCCAGTTTAGTGGTCCTTTTGCTATAGCAGCAGACAACAGCAGCGGGTATATTTATGTTGCCGATACTGGTAATAGCCGGGTCGAGAAATTTACAAGCACCGGGACTTTTGTTGCGAAATGGGGCAGCTATGGTACAGGGGACGGCCAGTTCAGTTTCCCTGTAGCTATAGCGGTAGACAGCAGCGGGTATGTTTATGTTGTCGACGTTAGTAATAGCCGGGTCGAGAAATTTACAAGCACCGGGACTTTTGTTACAAAATGGGGCAGTAGTGGTACAGGGGACGGCCAGTTTAAGGGACCTTATGGTATAGCAGTAGACAGCAGCGGGTATGTTTATGTTCTTGATGCTGGGAATAACCGGGTCGAGAAATTTACAAGCACCGGGACTTTTGTTGCGAAATGGGGCAGTAGTGGTACAGGGGACGGCCAGTTTACTGACCCTTGGGGTATAGCGGTAGACGGCAGCGGGTATGTTTATGTTGTCGATAATAATATGGCCCGAATCGAGAAATTTACAAGCGCAGGGACTTTTGTTACGAAATGGGGTAGTAGTGGTACAGGGGACGGCCAGTTTGAGGACCCTTATGGTATAGCAGTAGACAGCAGCGGGTATGTTTATGTTGCCGATTACCATATTAACCGAGTCCAAAAATTCCAATCTTCTAATGTCTCCAGCGCCTACAGCTTAACCGTAACCACAACGGGCACGGGTTCTGGCACGGTAACACCGTCAAGCGGTACTCTCACATGGAGTGGCAGCACTGGTACGGCGTCGTACACATCAGGCACATCGGTAGTGCTTACGGCGGCGGCCGCTTCTGGCTCTACCTTTTCAAGTTGGAGCGGGTGTGATTCGACAAGCGGAGCTACTTGTACCGTTGCGATGTCGGCGAATAAGTCTGTAACGGCGACATTTGCATCGTCAGGGTCATCGGACTATACACTTGCCTCTGCGGAAATTAATGTAATCTATAATCAATATGCCTCGTTCTTTGGAACAAAATCTGGAGGTGTGACAACAGGAACTGACACAAGCGGCATATACTATGTCCAATGGTTTACCAATGGCGCTGCCCTTGTAGCATGGACAGATGGATATATGTATACTTTCTATGCAAATACATGGTACGCTTTAGGGGTAAAATGGAAAACAACAGACAGCGACTTAGATAAGGCAACCTCTGAAATAAATGTACTCTATAATCAATATATTTCATTTTTTGGGACAAAGTCTGGAGGCATAGTTACGGGAACATCAGGCTCAGCCACATACTACGTCCAGGGGTTTACCAATGGCGCCGCCCTTGTAGCATGGACAGATGGATATATGTATACTTACTATTATAATACATGGTACGCTTTAGGGGTAAGCTGGAAATAAGTAAAGTTACCGAACCGGTGGGCCGGAGTACCGAAGCCGCCAACGGGCGGCAGATGGAATTCAACTGATAGAACATGTGCGAGAATACGGGGTGAAGGGGGGGTTACCCCCCCTTCGTCGTTAATCCTTTCAAATACTGGTCGTTTGAATGGCCTCTGACTTTTCAAGTAGCTTTACCCTCGTCCTTTCCCTTTTTTCATCGAGGGCAGTTTTTATCTCTGTGTACTTAATGGAGAGAATTGAGCAGGCCAGATATGCGGCGTTTGCCGCGCCGTTTATGGCCACTGTGGCAACAGGTATCCCGGTGGGCATTTGCACGGTTGAGTACAGGGCGTCAACACCGTTTAACTCTCCTGATTTAAGGGGTACGCCGATGACGGGAAGCGTTGTACAGGCAGCAATGGCACCGGCCAGATGGGCGGCCATCCCGGCACCGGCGATGATTACCTCTATGCCTCGCTGCCTTGCGCTCCGCGCATACGCCGCCGTCTCTTGGGGAGTCCTGTGAGCCGAACTTATCCTCATCTCATAACCTACGCCCATTTCCTTTAATACCTCAGCGGTTTTTTTCATTATGGGTAGATCGCTCTCACTTCCCATCACAATGCCGACAAGGGACTTTTTATCTTTCATCTTAGTATCTCCACGTTATGATTTATTATGCTTTCTGATCTTATGCTCATACATCAACCGGTCTGCCGCGGCCATCAGGGCGTCTATTGTCAAATCACTCTCCGGACTATAGAGCACAAAGCCTATGCTCAGGGATATTTTGTATGGACAGTCCTGCCGCTCGTTGTATATTGCCGCGGTACTAGCCAACCTCTCTGTAACCACATCCTCTGTTACGCCAAAAACGTCTGTAATTAACACAACGAACTCATCGCCGCCTATACGGCCTATTATGTCGGATTCCCTGAATGTCTCCTTTAGGATAGACGCGGTATCCACTATCGCGCGGTCTCCGGTGGGATGGCCAAGGGTGTCGTTGATGCGCTTGAGGCCGTCCACATCTATGAAGACCATGGCTATCTTTCTGTTAAACCTCTTCGCGCGTTTAAGCTGGTGCTCGGCGAGCATGTAAAATCCACGGCGATTGTTAAGCTCGGTCATGCTGTCGGTAAGCATCATGTGCCTGAGTTTATCTTCCAGCTCCTTTCTTTTTGTCTGGTCCTGAAACGTGACCGCGGTGCCCAATATACTGCCTTGCTCATCCTTAATCGCTGCTGTGGTCATGCTTACCGGTACGGCCCTGCCGGTATTTGCTATCAGTAAGAAGTCTGTTAAACTAACGGTGGTGTCTCCTGCCATGGCGACGATAAGGGGATTGAAGGCGTCGTCAGATAAGTCCTCAGAGGTTTCATCTTTAAGTGTTATCAGTTCCCCTATTGGCAACCCTATGGCCGCGTCTTCTTTGAGGCCGATCAGTCTTACCGCCGCCTTATTAATAAACGTGACATGCCCGTCGGCGTTCGTGGTGATTACGCCGTCGCCTATGCTCATCAGGGTGGTGGAAAACCACTTTTGGCTGTCACTGAGTTGACGCTGCATCTTATCCTTGTAAAGAGCCATTTCTATCGTCGTATAGAGTTCCCTATCCCGAAACGGTTTAATAAGATAGCCGAAGGGTTCTGTTATCTTTGCCCTTTCCAATATGAATTCGTCTGAGTACGAGGTCAGAAAGATAACGGGCGTGCCCATGGCAGAATGAATCAGCGTGGCCGCCTCAATGCCGTCCATAGCGCCGTCGAGCACTACATCCATCAGCACAACATCCGCCTTGTCGGTTTGAGCGCGTCTTATCGCCTCCCCGGCGGTTGAGGATATTGAGGTAACAGTATAGCCGAAATCCATAAGGGTTCGCTTGATGTCCATAGCGATAACCCCCTCGTCCTCGACTATCATTACGCGCGCCTTTTTTGTCTTATGTGCCATATTTGCCTAAAGGGTACGGTATTTTGCAAGCTCTTCGCTTGTTTTTGATAGCCTGCCGATTAGGGTCCTTAAAAATACCTTATTGAAACGCAACTGGCAGTGGACGGTCATCTTCTCTATGAGTGTGCCGCTTACTTTTATCAGCGCCACGGGGGTCAGCGATACAATATCGGCGGTACGCTGTGTCTTTGCGAGGTATCCCATTTCGCCGAAGCAATCTCCGGCCTTTAAGGCGACAATCGCCTTTTCGCCTTTTTTCACCAGCACATCGCCTGATATTATCACATAAAAGGATTCGTCAATGTCGCCTTCGGTTATTATCTGCTCGCCCACGCCGTACAGTTCCCATGCCCCGGCGCGTATTACCTCGGTGAGTTCGGAGTCGAAGAATCCCTTGAAGAAGTTCAGCTTTTTCATCTGCTCAAACTTTGCCTGTTCCTTTATATCAACCACAGGGCGTTTAAGATTTCTGTAAACCTTGCTGAGGTCGGCGGCAAAGTCCAGCCCACGGGGATAACGGCTTCGCGGGTCTTTTGTCATTGCCTTTTTGACGATTTGCTCCAGCTCCTCCGGGATGTCCCTGTTGTAATGGCACATAGGCGGGGGCGTCTCGTTTACGATTTTAAAGACGAGGCTTGATACGTTTTCGGAGTCAAACGGCACTACATGCGCCAGTAATTCGTACATTACTGAGCCGAGTGAAAACAGGTCTGTCTGGCTGGTAATCTCCTCCTCTTTGACCTGCTCCGGTGACATGTACTTTGGTGAACCGATGATTCCCACGATTTGCGTCACTTCGGCGCTGATTATCTGGGCAATGCTGAAATCCCCTATTTTTACGTCCATATCGGGAGTCAGCATTATGTTGCTTGGCTTTATATCGCGGTGCACAACGCCCATGCTGTGGGCATAGTCGAGGGCCTTGCAGCACTTGAATATTATATCTATGACTTTCTCTATGGGGAAAACTTCCTGTTTCTTATTAAAATCTTTAAGGGTCTTTGCCCCTTTGACGTATTCCATGACGAGATAGCAGTACCTGCCCTCGATACCCGCGTCGTGGACGTGAATAATATTGGGGTGGTCAAGCATTGCGGCGATGCGGGCCTCGTTGAAGAAAAGTCTGCGCCGCCGTGAGGCTGAGTCCTTGTCGTTGTCGCTGTCTGTGTCGGTAATTTTAATGGCCACTTCGCGGTTGATAAACGGGTCATAGCCGCGATACACCACCGCCATGCCACCGCGGCCTAGCTCCTCTTTTATGTCATACTTTCCTACTCGCTGAATGTCAAGTCTATGCACTGTTTTTTTCTCCGCACACACTTTAACATAACAAAGTTTCGGGGGCTTTTACAAGATGCCGCCTGCCGCGCTCCCCATAGTACATGTGGGTTGTCTTGACCTTCGATTTATTTTTGTTGACATCTTATACACTGTTGATTTAATATACATAGTAGAGTAGAGGGTAACGGCAGCAGATTTTAGGATGGAGGTGGAGCAGATATGGGATTTTTCGATTTTTTATCACTTATGAACAAGGACGACCAACCGAATAAATCTGATACGAAGGCAGTTGAGCCACCCCAATTATTCCAACCACATTATTCCTTAAACAAAAGGGAAAGCATCAGATATTTAGTCCACGGCATTCCACGTAATAAGGTTGGAACGATTGTCAATATGAGCAGAGGTGGCTGCATGATTAAAAAGGCTGTACCTGACCAAATTGACTACATGCATATCATACTTCGCTTTGGAATTATGAAAACCACCGCGTTGATAGTTTGGCAGGACGAGGATTTCATGGGTATTCAGTTCCTCGGCGGGCATAATGACTCAGGCTATATTTCAAGACATATGAAGCGCATTAAAGAGGGCAAATTCAGCCCGGTAAAGAGTTTACATGTAGATACGATTATAGCATTTATAGCAAAAGACCCATTCAGCAACATGCTGAATCTGATAGCGGAGATTGAGTCGCCCAATACCAATATAAACAGGTTGAAGTCATTAATCATAAAGGTACCGGAACTCGCGCCAGAGACAGTGGCAAAGGCCGGCATAAATAAAACGGAAGACGAAATTGAGCTACGAGACGTTGACCAGGCCGTTAAGCTGCTTGGCATGGACGCCGTTAAAAAGAATTCATTGGAATTTATAAAACTAAACAGAGAGAAGATAGAATCAGCAGGTCCAAAAAATAGCCTGCATGAATCTCTGAAGACCGTGAAAAAGGTGTTTTTCGATATTCTTGCGCCATATTTTGGATATACACGCGGTACGGGGCTTGTAGATAACCTGGCGGCTATTGAGTATAAGGGGATTGATATAATAATCGCCGATACCGAAGAGACGCCTAAGATAAAGGAGTTCTATAACTCCACCCCGAAGATATACTCCGAGATGACGAGGTTTTGTGAAAGACTCCTTATTGGCAGAGACTTATTAAATATAAACAGAATCAATATAAGGATAAGAAAAACGCTGCTTGAACTTTTCGATGGATATCTGCTTGCACACATGATGTTAAACCCTATATATTCAATTGATTCCTATGTGGAGGTGTCAATAAATAAACTCAACCTGAGTTTTGCCTATATAACTTATTTGACATTCATATCAGCGCAGGCAATTATAGAAAAAGACGCTACCGCGGTAGCGGTTTTTAAGGAACGGCTTCAGGCAACGGGTATGGATTCAAGCACGCTCAACTCATTTGTGTCAATGTGTGTGTCCGAGGTAAACAGAACCCTGGCTGATTTAGGCCGAAGCACAAAATTACAGAGTACTGCTTCAGGGAAAGGATTTAATTTTTCCGATTACATGTCAATAAGAGAGATGCCTCAATATGAAAGGTTTATCAAGCCATTGAAGGAATTAGACATTATAAAAAGAGCGGTTATTGCCTATGAAGACGAGGCATATACGCACTTTATATTAGGCAAAATACTGGCTGCCGAAGATATCGGTCTCAACACAAAGATGTTTTGCGTAATACCCTGCGAGAATCTGTCAACAGATGAAATAATATACGACACGTTTTCATTTTTCGGCATTGTAGTCCTGAAAAATATTGATCAAATAGCAAAACGCCACCAGAAATTGTTTATCAAGCTGTGGAATCACTTTGAAGGTATTCTGATAGTAACCTTCAATAAATACAGCATGTACGATTTTCATTGCGCGGAATTATACACGTTATTAAAAGAAAGCATAATTGACTTTCCCTCGTATTTCGACAGCGAAAGGATATACGATAAAATGCTTGAACACACCGCGGCGTATATAAGTCCATACGTCGAAGGACAACTAAACATCCCGAAATATAAGACAGAGAAATACTCAATGAACACAATCAGAGGTTGTGAACTACTAAACACAGACCCGGTTATTGAAGAGGAAAAAGAAGACGAAGATAACCCATTAGTTGGATAAAACTAAGGAAAAAGAGGATGACTGCCGCGATGGCAACCACACTATTGAACATCAGGATTGAATGTTGAGTTGAGATTTCATCGCCGGAGTAGATGATTGACAATAATTTCTACTGGAACTGATAATCTAACTTGAGTTTCAACGGGAGTGTAAATATCGATATCAATTTCTGGCGTATAGATAGATACAATTAAAGCATAGCGAGTTTTTTTGTTCCATCGCTTAAGATTATGTCTTTCTCTCCACCATCCTACCGATGGATATATCCCGATAATATTGGAATTTGCAAGCTCGGCTGCTTGTCCTTGCCAGATGTCAGAGTGGATAGACCCTACATTTCGCGCATCACCTATTAGCCACTCAGGACCTTCAGTCCCGGGATGTTCTCCGTCATCGCGGGCCTGAATATTGATGCGCCGTACAAACTCACCCTCAGATTCTCCTGGCCCGTTGACTGCAAATCTGAGCGCATGAGAAGCGTATCTGTATCGGTTATCCCAACCAACTTCTCCCGGCCCTGGCTCTATGAAGTAAGAAAGCGTGACTCTCATGGTCACCTTCGTTTCCCCAAGGTTCGATAATTCATCTGAAGGCCACGGAAGTTTGTAAAGATGCATTTCATTGGTTTTATAATGGCTGCCGTCTTTATAGAATGGCTGCAACTGCGCTTGCGAAATTAATGTAAGAGAATTTGACGAACAGTATAAGGCGCGGTTGAGATTTGGCACGCCGTATCCGCAGATTCGAAGTAATTTCGCAAAATCTGTTTTGTTAGGCGATTGAGATTTTATGAATTGAGTCTTCATCGTCTTAGTCCATTCTGCAGTATGAACAATCAAGGCACGTATAGTTTCAGGCCAAGCATCTGGGTATTGGGTCTGAATTTGAGCTGCCATCCATGCGGCTTGGGCAGATGCGGCACTTGTTCCATTAAAAGATGCAAATTGGGCAACCTGAGGGTTGTAATACGTTGAGAGCAACTGCAGGTCATCTACATCAACAATAGAATCATTAGGGCCGCTGGCCACATTCCCGCCTTCAAAGACAACCTCAGGTTTTATTGGCCACTTACGCCAAGGCCATGATAACGACGTCGTGCTGAAAGGAGAAAGGCCGCCATGTGGGGCAATAGGGTAATATGATTTCCATGTATGGTCAGTGATTGCCGTTTTTTCAGAATAAGCGCCAACAGTCAAAGCATTCCATGCCTGACCAGGGTCGTGTACCTCGTCAGTCTGGTTCGCGTTTGGATAGTTTCGCCAATTCGAGTTATCAACATTTCCCGCACAAACCACTATTAAACGTCTGGTATCATCTTCATATCCAGAAGCTAACGCGTCCACCTCGGCTGACCATGATGAAGGTTTTCCACTGTCACGGCTGTCAGTGGATGTAACCGCCATACACATGATTCGCTTACGCTGTGGTGATTGAATCTCCGCACGGCTTAAACCTTGAGCAGTCATGTATCCCCAAAGATCTCTCAGATTTTCACTATCAGGCGGCAGGATTTTTGCGGACTCCAAGCGATGGTTAATCTGCACACGGCTTTTATTATTAAGAACAGCCAGCAAATCTCCATAGGCTGCCGTCCCCGCCATTAAAGTACCGTGCCCTTTGTGGTCATGTACACCCCATTCTGGTTTAACCGTATGAAGATCAGCGTCATCCAAGACTGGCTTGATTAGCAGGTGCCCATTGTTTACGCCAGTGTCGAGGATGCAAATGGCTACATCCGTATCATCGTTGAAGCTGGTTCTGCTTAGAAGTTCTCTTACTTGCTCTACCTGCTCATGATTTTCCATTTCAATATAAAAAGTGGCTATTTCCTTGGCTGCACGCAACTCAGCAATGTCATCTGAGACCTCAATCAATTTTTCCAATTGGGTTTGATTTGCCATGATAAGCTCAACCGTTCTTTCTGGAAACCTCAATACATGGTCAGCTCTATCAATATTTAATTGATTCAGCAGGGAAGTAAATCGCGCAAAAACTTCATCCTGATCACTACTGAGCCAGACTTCCACCCACTCAGAATCTTTACCAGGAAGGAGCTTAATGTCATCCAACCAGAATGACTTGAGTACGGAAGCACGAATATCTGATATGCTGTTGATTAATTTATTGTTTTTTGGTTTACCATTCTTTTCTTCCATTGCATACTTTGTGATCTTATTTAAGAAATGACGACGCTTGTTAAGAGGAACATACACGGTGGCTAATGTTTGCTCTTGCTGATCATCGCCAGTTCTTTTTCGAATATTTAAAAGACGGATACGCGATCTTATGTCTTCCAGGCTTTGCGTCATTAGGTCAAAGCCAGGCTCACTGACAAATTCAATGTAAACAGCGTGACGTTCAGCCTGAATAACTGATTGCCGTGATCCGGCCTCTGTCCATGCCGTCTCAAACCGTTGTTTTAGGTAATCACTATGACTGAATCGGTCACGGGCAGGAATGCGAGGTTCAGAACCATGTCCTGTTCGATGCGTAAACCCTTGCTTGTGAGTTGGCCCGGACAGAAAAATATGCTTGTATTGCTCTTCAGGCACTATGGCGCTCTCCTGCCAAAACAAGCATTTCTACGTTCGTTTAACATCTGCCCTAACAGTGATGCCTCCACTTTTTGTTTGTCAGACAGGATTGCCTGCTTTATGGCATCGCGGCAAGACTGATCGATTTCAGCATGACTTAATCCATCGCTTTCTTTCAATATGGTCTTCCATGTAAATTTTGAAGCCATAAACGCCCCAAGCACATTTTGAATCAAACTTTTACACTCTTCAGTAGTAGGTTGTTCATAATACAGCACATCATCAAAACGCCGAAATAGCGCACGATCCAATAGCTTTGGACTATTAGTGACCGCAATAATGACGCTATCAGAGATGTCCTGCTCAATAAATTGTAAAAATGAATTCAGTACGCGCCGCATCTCACCCACATCGTTGTCCAACGACCTTTCCCCTCCGATTGCATCAAACTCATCGAAGAGGTAAAGCCCTGTCTCTTTCTGTATCAGATCAAATATCTGGCGTAGTTTAGCACTGGTTTCACCCATAAATTTTGTGACCAGCCGATCCACCTGGATAGTGTACATAGTCAGACGGAGTTCGCGGGCTAATACCCTTGAGGTCATTGTCTTACCGGTTCCTGGTGGTCCTATGAGCATGATTTTCCGGCGATTTGTCAAACCGTGGGTTTTTAGTTTTTGCTGTTGCCGGTATTCATGAATTATACGCTCGACACGGTTTCTTATGGCTGTTGGAATAACTAAAGCCGAGATAGGAATGTCCGGCTCCTCAGATAGCACCAGCCCTCGCATATCTTGTGGAAATTTGAGGATTACGGCTCCCTTAGGTTGGCGGGCCTTGTCCACCATTTCCCGTATATCATGGGCCAATGCGCCATGTCCCTGCCCTGCCTCGTGCGCCGCCATCTGGAGCGCCACGGTAATAAACCGTTCAGGGTCGCTGCTTAGATGCGACCGAATCAGAGATTTAATTTGTTCTGCTGTTGCCATATCACGTATCATCCTGCCTCACTAACATTGTAAAACAATCATACAAATTTTAAAAAGCTATAATCATCACCGTAGATCAAATACATGGCATTACTGCGGCGAGCCTTTGTCAACTGTGACACAACCTCGTCTGATATATGCGGGAGTCTATGTTAAGCAAATGGATAGTGTTGTCGGATAGTTTGAATGTGATGCGAACGTCACGAGTTACGAAACATGAATATGAACCTTTTAATAGTTCGCCAAGTTTTTTTAGAAATGGTTTATCAGCTTCAAGATTAAGCATCCTCAGAAACCGACTCAAGAACAGCCTTTATTAATTCATTGGAATTATTAAAGACATACCTCTCAGGATTGGCCTCGGCGGCAATACACTCCCCGATAAAGGCCTTATGCTTGCGCTCCTTCTCAGCAAGAAAAGATGTAAACTCAGCTATCTCTTTAACGCGCTCAGGGGAAAGCTCCGGTAACGTCGCGGTAATCCGCTCAATATCGGGGTTTGTAACAGCAACCACAGGGGCACCTCTGTTATAGTTTCGCTCATAGTGGTAGTATAGCATAATACGCCGGTTTAAACACTCAGCAACTCCCGCCACATAATCTTCCCTTGTTTGACATTTAACGTCCCATGCGATACAATCTTATTTAGAATGTCATCAACACATAGATTTAAAAGTCTCACCCCGGATGCCGCTGCCGCATTTGTCTATGTGGCCGCGTTTTTGGCTTATGTGCTTGTTGCCCTTTGCCTTCAGCCCATCATAAACGGCGATACCGACTTGTGGTATCACCTTAACGGCGGCAGATATATTGCCGCACACGGTGAGATTGCCAATAGTTCATTCTTTTCCTTCATTGACCCCCCGCGCCATAGGGCCAACTACTACTGGCTTTTTCAACTGCTCAGCTATAAGGTTTACCTCCTGCTGGGATATGGCGGGCTTATCGTGCTGCGCTCTGCGCTGTTCATATTTATCACTGCCATTGTCTGGGCGCTGTTTCGATGCCGCATTGGCGGGGTTACGCCGTTTTTTGCCATGCTGCTTACCCTTTATGTCATGCTGCTTATGCCGCGGCTACTCCTCAGTAGACCTCATGTCTTTAGCTATCTCTTTATGGCGGCCTTTGTGTATGTCTATGAAGTCAGGCCCGGCAGGTCTTATCTCCTCCCCGTCATCGCCCTTTTGTGGGTGAATCTCCACGGCATCCAATACCCCGTGATGCTCTTAATCTCAGGCGCTTATATGGCAGAGGTCTACGTAAGTCGCCTGAAAAGAAAAACTCCATTTACCAAAGAAGAACTTATCGTGATAGTATCGTCGGCGGCCTGTATAGGGACGGTATATCTGACCCCCAACGGGGGCACCTTGCTGAACGTGCCATTTACTGACACGCGTTACGCCTCCTTGTATATTAACGAACTGAGGACTCTGACCACCGGAGAGTTTTTTAATTTCAGCATAAACAAGGATGGGATTTCCTACTCATCGCTTTTCAACGTAACCGTTGTTTTAACAATCATCTGTGGCACCGCCTCCCTGATGTATAAAAAACTCAGACTTAGCCATATCATTATACTCATCGGCGCAGTAATCCTCTTAACAAAGGGCGCTCGCTTCAGGACAGAGTTTGCGCTCCTTGTCATGCCGCTTATCGTCAGCAGCCTGCCGCTTATTTATAATAACGCAAGGGCAAGGTCAGAAGGTATTCCCCCGCCTTTACCATATTGGCGAACTGTCGCCACAGCAGTGCTGCTTCCCCTGCCATTTATGTTTGTCCACACCACGCTGAAGGACTCACCTGTGCGGGCGCGGGAGTTTCCCCATGGCGTGGTCTCATTTCTTAATCATGTCAAACATACACCCGGCACACTCATGAACCATCCCAACTCCGGCGGCTATCTCCAGTGGGAACTCTACCCGCGATATAAAATTGCTATGGACATGGAGGTACCTTTTTTGTTTACTGACTTCGATTTTTATAACCTCATCATGAGCTATCAGGACGAGGTGGTCTTCAGGAAATTCATTGCCAAATACCGGCCAACCTTTATAACCGTACCCATGCAGTACGCCGCGTTTAAGGGAATAATCGCGAAATTCCCGGAATATAAACCCGTCTTCTTCGACGACGCCGAGGTCTTATATTCAAAAATCCCCCAAGTAATAAATTTATATTCCATACAGAACGTTGACCCGTTTACACCGGCGATACCCACGAAGGAAAACGCAGCGGCGGTACTTGGGGAGTTGAATAAAATCGCCTCAATAGACCCGGAAATTGATACCGTAAACCAGTTAATCGCCCATATAAAAATTACCGATGGCAGATACGATGAGGCAGGGCAGTACGCCGAAAGGCTGATTAAGTCATCGCCTGAGCTGCCGACCGGATATTATTTGAAGGGAGATTCTCTCATAGGCAAGTTTGACTACGCCGCGGCGGCCAGATCATTCACAATGGCCATAGGGCGCGCGCCAGACGGCAAAAAGTCCTCCATATACAGGAAACTATGGGAGTGCAGTTTTAAAATGGGGCATGACAATGAAGCCTATAAGGCGCTGTCAAAGGCGGTTGATGTCTTCTCGCCCCAGACGCCCTATTCAGACTTGTACGCGCTGGGGCTTCTTGCCCTCAAAGATGGTGACGGCGAAAGGGCGCACACGCTCTTTAGTGCCGCTTACGAGAAACTTCCACCCGCTGACGACATAAGCAATCGGGACAACGCCTCACTGGCGGAGTGGGAGCGAAAAATCAGAGAAATGCTCTCTGCGTATTAACACCAAGAGCCTGCCATCCAGCCTTCAGCCGGAGTTCTGGAAGCCGCCAACGGGCGGCAGATGGAAATCAATAGATAAAATATTGGCAAAAATACGGGGTGAAGGGGGGGTTCCCCCCCCTTCGTCGTTAATCCTTAAGGCCGTGCCCTAAAAACCGCACTTGTTGTTGTTATTGTCAATCTTAATCTCACCACTGGCGCAGCTTGCCCCGGCGGATACGGTATTAGGTGCCAGATTTGCCCCAATGTTATATGTTGTCCGGTTGGTGTTTACCTCTATTCTGTAAGTAAAGAGCAGCCCGCTGGTATTACCAGGCTTCCACGCTGGCAGAAACGACAGTATAGAGGCGGCACCTGTTATCGCCTGGTCTGTAAGGGTCGAACATGGCGCGTAATAGCAGCCGTTTTCATTGTAATACTGCTCCATGAGAACCCTCAGCGACTGGATGTTTTGGGCGGCCTCTGTCCTCTGGGCCTTTACCCTTTGTCCCAGAAACAAGGGGATTGCGATGGCCGAGAGAATCCCTATTATTACCAACGTTATAATCAGCTCAACCAACGTAAATCCCCTCTGTCCGCGTAACTGGCTTGACCGGTCAGCCGCGCTCATCGCACTCACCGTGGCCATTATACCTTTGTTCATCTAATCCTCCTCGTTGTGTCTGTCCTGGTTTCATTGGCGCGTCAAGATTGCACCGGCAAGGCCGGAGACTATACTCCCTAAGTCGTTACACATATTCTAACAAAAAAACACAGATTTTTTCTTTAGCCGTGACGCCATCCTGAACAATTTCTCAGCGGCGTAAATACTTTCCAGCCTCTTTTTGCATCTTCGCGGCAACCAAAAGTGAAGCGGCCTGCTGCCCAAGTTTGCCGGCGGGGTCGGCGTCAACGACCTCATAAAAAAAATCCACCGCCTTATCGTAATCTTTTAGCTCAAAGTAACAAAGCCCCAGATTAAACTTTGTCTGCGAAAGGTAGGAGGCAAGCTCAATGGCCTTGTTGAAATAGGAAATGGCCGTCTGAAGCGCCTCGGTTTTTCCTTGTTCATCCACACCCGGCGCCCCCGACATCTGCATATAAACATAGCCGAGATTGTTATAGGCGGCAGTGCAGCCGGGGTCATTATTAATGGCCATCATGAGATAGCCCATAGCCTTTTTATAGTCTTTTTTAGCAATCTCTATGTTTGACAAGGCGTTAAATACGAGGGCGGCCTGTTCGCCGGATTTATTGGGAACCTCAAGCGCGGCAAACAATTCCCTTTCGCCGCCTGCGAAGTCCAGTTCCTGCAGCAGGGCTATCCCGTAGTTCGTGTGGGCAACAACAGAGGATGGGGATTTCTTAACCGTGTCCCCCCAAAGAGTCAGGTCAGACCGCCACACCCCCGTCCGCTCATAAATCAGTACAAAATACCCGGTAGATATCAGTATAAACACGCTGATTAAAACCCTCCTGTTTAATACGTTCGCAAGCAGGCCCACGCCCAGTATAGAAAACCCCACAGAGGGCAAGTACAGATAGCGCTCACCCAACGGCGCGGCTACCTGCGAAAATATGATTGAAAGAGATGGGAGCATCGTAAGGACAATCCACAATATTAAAAATGACATGACAGAGCCACACCTGATAAAACAAAAAATGGATGCGCCAACGGCCGCACAAAACAGCCACACATAACCGCTGCCCTCGGGAATCGCCGGAAGGAGATTGAGATTCAGAGGCAGCAGCAGCTTTTCTATATAATATCCGCTTCCATAGACAAGGTCGTAGAGAAAATTTATCATCGAAATCAGCGGCGATAGATATGCCCCCTGCGTGCCAGGCCTCTTAATGACATCGCTTAGGCCGCTGCCCTGTCTCATCACAAAATATACTACGACAACCGCCAACAATATGCCGGCAGACAACACAAGCCGCCTCCACGGCATCTTCGTAAGAAGCCCATAGGCCACCACAACGGCAATCAGGGTAATCCCGTTTTCTTTGGAGAACATCGAAAACAGATAAAACACGGCACATATCACAATGCCCCTCGGATTGTCCTCCCAACGATAGATGAGAAAACCTAAAAACGCAAGGAGAAAAAAGAACGTCGCCAGTAAATCTGTCCTGCCCGAAATCCACGCAATGGCCTCGGAATGCACTGGATGCAAGGCAAAGGCCAGCCCCGCCAAAAACGCGGGCAGCATATCGCCGTTGTCCTTTGCTATAAGACGCCCGGCCACGACAAAGACTAAAACAGAGTTGGCCGCGTGTATAATGAGATTATGCAGGTGATAACCCATCGGGGACATCCGCCACAACCCCCAGTCCAGAGACAATGACAGGCGGAGAAATGGCCGGTAATAGAGGCTTTTGCCAAAGAAATAGCCGTAAAACGAGTTTGAATCAACAAGTACGGGATTCGTTACCATGTGCATATCATCCCATACAAATCCATTTGACAGCGCGGCTATCGCACCGAAAAAGGCGGCTGAAACGATGGACAAAATGAAAAAAGCGTTAACCGCTGACCGCCCCTTTAATAATCCCGATATTGTCATATTATACCCCGCACAAACATCCACCTATAATAAATAAAAAGGCTGGGGAAAGGACAGCCCCTTTCCCCCGCCAAAATGAGACAGATACCTGTCAGAATTAACGGCTTGTGACAAGTTGGCTGAGCATAGGTGAAGTAGAGTTTGAGGCATAAGCCAAAAGGTTTATCGCGCGGCTTCCGTTTGGACTTAAGAGAACCTGGCCGTCTGTCGGTGCAGTCGTTACAAACAATGGCAGACCATTAAACGCGCTCTTGTCTCCCTTGAACGTGTGATGGGAGATAAAGTGGTCAACAATCGTCGTGATACCGCCTGGATAAGCCGTGTATGTGCCGGTGCTGGCCTGGTTGAAAACGGACAGACAAGAGGCTCCGGTTGCGGTTGCGCCATTGGATTCGTAGCAGCCCTGCGTGCCTGTTGCGTCAGTAATTATTATGTACGGGTCCCCTGCTATATAGGAGTCAAGATAACCCTGTAAGTCCGCTACCGCGCCCTTAGCGCCTGACTCAGTTGCCCTCACCTTCGCCTTTTCCCTCTGTCCCAGAAACGCCGGTACCGCGATAGCAGTCAATATACCGATAATCGCGATAACAATCAGCAGTTCAATTAATGTAAAACCTCTTTCATCTCTTGCCTTCATCTCTGAAATTATTTTGTACATTGGGTATCCCTCCTAATACTCTGCGCTTGGTTGCTATATCACGGTTAAAAACCGCTTGATTGCATCTGCCGGTTATATTTGCATATTTCATACCACCGACTACCAATTAAAACATATGGCTTATTTTCATTATACATGCCGACGACTTAGACACAGTAACTCTGAAAAAGGTTTAGTCTCGTTTTGGCATTTTTTTTAAAAAATTTTAAGTCACCGCATAACACCATATTCGGGGATATTTAGGAACCTTCACGGCTGCGTAGGTGGAGATATTATAGGTGATGGCTCACGAGCGAACACGGACATATTTTGTCAGTACGTGACAAATTTCGACAGTGGAGATTACTCCTCATACCAAAATGCGTTCATAGAAGTAAGATGATGTCCACAACAATCGAATCATCCTGAGCCTGTCGAAGGATGTGCCTTTTATTTAGCACATCCCCACAAATGCGGAATCCTTCGACAAGCTCAGGATGATTCAATTAGAGGATTATTTTATAAGAATGATTGTTACTCATTTGGCTGCAACTTGGTATAGTCCGTCATTCCGGCTTGCAGACTGTGTCATAATTATGTGGAATAATTCGTATTGCATTATCGATAATTATTATCGAAAAGTTATTCCAAGTTGCAGACAAATGAGTTAATTAGAAAACTGTGTGATGATATTTTTCAATAAATTACATTATTCATCGGAGTTTCCATTGATTATTATGTTGTTCCATGCTTAAAATAACTGGATTCCTGCTTTCGCAGGAATGACAGACCAAAGAATATGCAATCTTTGACCTACTTTTGTTATTAGAAAAAAGTCATAGGTCGAAATGCCAATACAGTGATAGGCATATAACCATATGTTTTATATGTTTCGACTTTTTTTGTAAAAAATAATTATGACACAGTCTGTTGTCCGGAATCTTATTTGGCTTGAGGATGTAGTGGAGAGACCGATTCCGGACAAGCCGGAATGACGACAAGGCAAGCCTGGTAGAGACAATTTATTTGTTGTAGAGACAATTTTTTTGTCGCGGAGTGAGAATTTATTCATATGGTAGCAACTTCGTATCAGTCCAGTTGCTCTGGCCTTGCCCTGTAATTATCGGGCAGTTACGATTTGGCTGAAGACTGGCGTGGAGTTCATGGCGTAAGCCACGACAACAATAGACTTGCTATCAGACGGGCTCAAGAGTACCTGGCCAAAGCCGTCTGGCCCATGAGAAGTAACGAACAATGAACGGCCTCTAAACGCGTCCTTGTCCCCCTTATACTTGCTATTGTTCACAAAGTGGGAGATAACAGTGGACATGCCAGCCGGGTATGCCGGATACGTGGCCGTGCTGGGTTGATTGAAAATGGACAAACAAGAGATACCCGTTGTGGTCGCATTAGACGCCTCAACACAACTTTGCGTACCCAACGCATCACTAATCATAATATAGGGGTCACCGGCCATATAAGCGTCAAGATAAACCTGCAAGTCGGCAACCGCGGCCTTCGCGCTTGTCTGTGTTGTCCTCGCCTTTGATTTGTCCATATGCCCAAGATACGCCGGCAACGCAATAGCTGACAACAAACTCACGACCGCAATGACAACCATGAGTTCAACTAACGTAAAACCTCTTACATCTTTTGCCCACATAGCTTAAATCCGCATACCTCTGTTCTTTATAACTTATCGCACTGTTACCAATTGACTGAATATTGTTGATGTATGGTTTGTGGCGTAGGCAAGGATAGTGACAGACCGGCTGTCAGTCGGGGTTAAGAGAACCTGACCGTCGTTTACAGAGGCCGTCACAAACAGCGGCAAACCGTTAAACGCGCTAAAGTCTCCTTTAAACGTATGGTGCGAGATGAAATGGGCGATAATGGTGGTTATGCCGCCAGGATATACGGCATATGTGCCCACGCTGGCTTGACTGAAAACAGATGCGCAAGTCTTATCAAGCCCGATTGCGTTATTGGCCTCAAAGCATCCCTGCGTCCCCGTGGCATCAGTTATTATTACATAGGGTTCACCAGCTACGTAGCTATCAAGATATCCTTGTAAATCAGCAACCGCAGCCCTTGCGCCTGATTCAGTTGACCTGACCTTTGCCTTTTCCCTCTGCCCCAGAAACGCCGGTACCGCGATAGCAGTCAATATGCCGATAATCGCGATAACAACCAGTAGCTCAATCAGGGTAAAACCCTTTACATCTCTTGCCTGCATCCATTTATACATCATTATATTCTCCTCAAAAAAAACGGGAGGGAGATTGCCCCCTCCCGCGCTGGTCTATGGCAATTACCGTGACGTTACTAATTGGCTGAGCATAGGTGAAGTCGAGTTTGAGGCATAAGCCAAAAGGTTTATCGCACGGCTTCCGTTTGGACTTAAAAGAACCTGGCCGTCTGTCGGGGCAGTTGTGACAAACAGAGGCAGACCGTTAAACGCGCTCTTGTCTCCCTTGAACGTGTGATGAGAGATAAAGTGTGCAACTACAGTTGTGATACCGCCGGGGTATGCTGTGTATGTGCCGGTGCTGGCCTGGTTAAAAATGGACAGGCAAGATGCGCCGGTTGCGGTTGCGCCATTGGATTCGTAGCAGCCCTGCGTGCCTGTTGCGTCAGTGATTATTATGTATGGGTCTCCGGCTATATACGAATCAAGATAGCCCTGTAAGTCTGCGACCGCGCCCTTAGCGCCTGATTCAGTTGCCCTTACCTTTGCCTTTTCTCTCTGTCCCAGAAAGGCCGGTACCGCGATAGCAGTCAATATGCCGATAATCGCGATAACAATCAGGAGCTCGATCAATGTAAAACCTCTTTCATCTCTTGCTTTCATTCCCGAAATTACTTTGTACATTTGGATGTACCTCCCTAAAATACATTCTGAGCGATTAAAAACCGCCGATGTCTTGCCTCACAACACAACCTTAACTTTACAGCATTATACGTTATAGTACAATCAGATGTCAAACGTGCCGTCTTCTGTCAAACATGCCGACTTCTGCCACACGTGCCGACCTGCTACAGTGTAGCAAATACTATGCCCACCCATAATCCGCGCAAAATCCTCTATATGCCGTAAAACTTCTGATTCACACTGACATAATGTGTCACTTGTGACATATTTCAGCACTTTTAGAGGCAGCCGTTATATGCTGTAATCTGCTATACTACCGACGATGGCACCATATAAGAAAATCCTTATCGTAAAACCCAGCTCGCTTGGAGACGTGGTACATAGCCTGCCTGTGCTTAGCGCCCTTCATAAGGCGTATCCCGGCGCATCCATACACTGGGTCATAGCATCGGGGTTTGAGGGGCTGCTTGATGGACATCCGATGATAGAAAGGCTCCGGGTAATAAATAAGGACAGATGGAAGCGCCCCTCGGCACTTAAAGACACGCTTAAAGAGATAGCTGCGCTTGCCACCTCGCTAAAGAGCGAACGCTACGACCTCGTCTTAGACCTTCAGGGGCTGTTGAGAAGCGGCCTGATAACTGGCCTAAGCCGATGTCAAACCCGCGTGGGGTTTAAGGAGGCCAGAGAGGGCAGTACCGTGTTTTACACGCACACAGTCGAAGGGGGGCGTGGCGTACACGCGGTTGACCGGTATATGAAAATTGCCGGATTTGCGGGGGCACCCACCGATGAGATAGAATTTCCGCTGCTCTGTGAGGATATAAAGGAGGACTGGGCGCGTGGGCTGAAAAAGGGGCAGTATATTGTCATGGCCCCTGGGGCCGCCTGGGTTACAAAGCGCTGGGCAGCGAGAAACTTCGGGCGGCTTGCCGCTAAGTTTTCCATCCCGGCGGTGGTTGTCGGTGGGGGCGGGGATTATTCTTTGGGCGAGGAAGTCGTGGGGCATGCGGGGGGAATGGCCATCAACGCCACCGGTAAAACGACGCTGAAGGGCCTCGCATCATTAATCAGAGATGCGCGCTTCATGGTCACCAACGACACCGGCCCGATGCATATCGCCGCAGCCCTGGGCGTTGTCGTGTTTGCCATATTTGGCCCGACCGACCCCCAAAGAACCGGTCCGTACGGCACCGGACACACCGTCATAGGGCGTGATATTGCGTGTCGGGCGTGTTTCAGGAAAAAATGTTCCAATGTCAGATGCCTGAGGGATTTACCTTTTCAGCATGTTTATGACATAATAGCCGACCAGAGGGTAAGTTCCGGCGTTATTTAGGCCTGGGGGCAGGCTGCGGGTTGTTTGGAGGCGAATTGTTTATAAGATATATCATGGTGTTTATGCTGGCGGCGGTGGCCGTGTCCCCCGCGATACTTGCGGCACACGACTTCCCGGAAGGGGCGGTGCCGTATGAGAAGTCAAGGCGGTGTTCCGCATGCCACCCTGCGGTGTATAAGGAGTGGGCGGGTTCGCTTCATTCCCAATCGTCCGTTCACAAAGACGCCGCGCACAGAGCGATGTACGGGGCGTTTCTTGATGATATGAAAAGTGAGGGGAAAGAGGGCAGCTATCACTGCGCGACGTGCCACACGCCGATGGCGGACAATGTCAAAGAACTCGTTGACGGGACGGCCAAACCGAATGAGAACTTATGGAGGGAGGACGAGGGCGTTGGATGCGCGTTTTGCCACCGCGTTGACACAGTAGTAGAGGGGAAAGACAGAAACACATTTACAATCAATAAAGATGGCGCGTACATCTCATCGAATCCGGTTGAGAAGGCACCTCACGGCGTTGGTGTGAGCCAGCTTTTTGCCAGCGGTGAAATCTGTATGGGCTGCCACAGCCACCTGGAGAATCAGGACAGCGTTGCAATATGTTCAATGAAAGAGGAAGGCCAGGGCAATTGTATCGCCTGCCATATGGAGAGAAAGGAAGGGCCGCCCTCAACTGAATCAGCAAAGGAGACCCACGCCTCACACGAAATGGCGGGTGGCCACAGCCTCGTGATGCTGTGCAGGGCTGTCAGTGTCAACGTAAAAATCAACAAAACAGACAATAGCACAACCGTTGACGTAGAAATCACAAACAAGACATCTCACGATTTCCCTTCGACAATGCCGATGCGCATGGCGTTTTTAAAGGTGGCGGCTTTCGACGCCGACAAGAAGGCCGTATTCAGAAATTATCAGGTAAACCCTATGGAGGACAGGAAGGCCGTATTTATGAAGGCCTTCAGAGGTGGAGGCGATGTGGGCGTACCGGCATGGAAGGCGCAAGAGGTTGCATTAGACACAAGGCTGAAGAGCGCCGAGACGCGCAAATTTTCTTATCCAATCCCAAACGACGGCGTTAAATCAGTCTCGGTGGAGATAATCTACCGCCTTTTCCCATCTCAGGCGTTAGAAAAATACCGTGCCCTGAAAGATGCCGACGATAAGTCCATTGATACAAACTTTACGTTGTATAAGAAGGATTTTCCTTTTTAAAATAACCATCTTCTAAAATGGCCGTGCCATGATAAGATGGCTAATAACACTAAGACAGGAGGGTTGGACAAAATGACAATCGGGTTTTTGATAACAAGAGACGGTTATAAAGACGACATAATCGGCCTGACAAAGGCAGCCGTCAAAAAAGGGTTAAACGTTATCCTTTTTATGATGGACGACGGCACGAGACATTCTCAGGACAAGGATATCGTGGCGCTGATGGGTTTAAACGGCGTGACGATGAGCCTCTGCGACCATAGCGCGAAGCTTAGGAACGTCATCGAGATCCCTGAGGGATGCGCGGCTGGAAGCCAGTACCAGAACTCTGTTATGAATCAGGACGCCGACAAGGTAATCTTAATATAACACAAAGCTAAGGAGAACTATATGCCGAAAAAGATAGCAGTGCTGGTAAGAGACAGACAGGGCGAGGCCCTCAGAATGAGCGTTGGCATAACCGTTATGGACGACATCATAGACGTATTCATTCTGGACAAGAAAATAGAGCCTGGCGAGGAAAACGACATGAACCTCGACATGATAAAGGAGATGGAATTGTCGTTGTGTACGAATGTCAGGGATTACGAGGGAATAGAGTACTGTTCCACCGAGGCAATCGCCAAAAAACTCCTCGACTACGACAACATCCTTGCCTACTAGGGAAATCAAAAAGGAGGTAACATGACAAAAGTCCTATTCTTACTGAAGCAGGAACCGGACAAAACCGCTAAGACCATCATAGATGTACAAAAGACACTGGCCGATGTGACGGTCATTGATATGAGAACCGATAAAGACTACGACAAGATAATCGGTGAGGTCGTCGCAAGCGATAAAATCATTACGTGGTAATATAAATCAGGACTGGGGGTGTGAAACTGCGCCCCCTCTTACCCATGACCACTTAAACTGCATTTAGCCTGTTCCCGGATGCTGTACCTCGGATATAGGAGATTTGAGCTTAGGACGAAAATATTTCTTGCATTTTATTATTATTTATAGTATGATTACCACGAAATGCGCCACCCGTATATAAGGACAACGGCACTGATTGGGCTGGGTTTGTGCGGCGCGGTGGTGGGGTGAAGGCTGTTTAGCTTACTAGACCTAAATTTATTAGGCCTAAACTTATTAGGTTATACGTCAGATTAACTTCGGGAGGTAGGGCTATATGAGTAAAGTGGAACTGATAGAGAAGGTGGCAAAGGATGCAAACTTGTCAAAAGCAGATGCCGGCAGGGCACTTGACGCGGCTATTGCGGCCATCATTGACACATTGAAACACGGACAGAAACTGACCCTCGTAGGGTTCGGTACGTTTTCAGTTTCGTTGAGAAAGGCAAGAGATGGCCGTAACCCCAGAACAGGCGACGTAATTAAGATACCTGCGGCCAGTGTTCCTAAGTTTGTCCCCGGCCTGGCGTTTAAAGAAGCGGTAAATAAAAAATAGTCTATCTAAGTGTGAGACCATAATTGGTGAACTGTAGGCTTGTTTTTGTGTGTTTGGTGCTTGCGTTGTCGGTACACGGCGTAGCTTTCGCTGCGGACGAGGCTGCCCCACCAGACAGTGTGGCCTCAGTGGTTAAGCCGGGCAGCCGCAGCACGCTGGAGACATACCTGTTCAAATCGGGTGGGTTTATCGCGGATAAGCTGCAGGTTTACGGAAAGGTTGTGGCGGCACCGGCACCAGGCTCTGACCGCATCCTCTTTGGCAAAAATGACTATGTCTATGTGGATATCAGCCAGGATTACGCAGACCAGTACTCAGATTACTTCATCGTCGAGATAGGTGATAAGGTCAAACATCCAAAGACCGGTAAAAACATGGGGAAGCTAATAACGATTATTGGGCAACTGAGATTAATAGGCCAGGAAGCCGGTTATAAAAAGGCGCTCATCACCGATTCAACCAGAGAGATAGTCCTCAAGCAGCCGATTATCCCCTCTTATGTCTTCCAGCGTCCAGAGGATAGCGAGACCGTCAAGCCAGGCATCAACGGTTTGATAATGAAAGTTATGCCGTTGCATTTACTAGGTGCCCAGTACCAAATCCTCTACGTAGATAAAGGGACTGACGACGGCCTGAGGTCCGGCGATATGTTCACGGTCATGTCAACCACAAAACCCATATCGCCTATTGGAAAGATAAAAATACTCTCCACACAGAAAAATACCGCAACAGCGTATGTCATCGAATCCAAGACATCTATTTTCGTAGGCGATACCTTTTAGTTAGAAATGCCAGATGATCAGGACAAATATGATCTGTCGTTTTTTGATATAACTGGCAACTGCAACCTAAGATGCCCGTTTTGTATAAACGACTGGTCAACGATAAGCGGCAACGTACCAGTTAGCGAGAAGACGTTTGGCAAGATATTGACGCTCCTGCCGCTTTTAAATAGTTTTTACCTGTCCTGTTATTTTGAACCGACAATTCATCCTGATTTCAGCTCAATAATTAAAATGATACCCGATGAGCATAGGAAAAAGGTCTTGTTTACGACAAATTTATCAAGAAAACTCTCAGACGATGTAGTAGAAGGGTTGACCAACAGCGGCTTTAACTATATAAATGTATCATTGGATTCTCTGAATCCCCAGGTATTTGAGAGCCTGCGCAAGGGGGCGCGGTTTGATGTGTTCTATGACAACCTCAGATGCCTGACAGATGCCTTTTCCGCAAATCCCAACGCCCCCCCACTCAGATATATAACCATTTTGACCAGGCACAATGTTGATGAAATACCAAAGTTGATAGAGGACTGCGCGACTAATTATCTTTCCACGATGAATGAACTAAGGACTTTTGTCCCGATGCCGCACATCAACAAGGACTGGATAAAAGACAATGAAATAACAGAAGACAGGCGCAACACCCTGTGGGAGACCCTGTACGAATTTCCTCATAAGTGGATGTATGTGGATTACGGCAAAAAATCTGAATACGACGAATTTTTTGATTCATTGGAAGACCCTAAGAAGAAAAAGATTTACTTCCTGCCACCGTTTACAGGACTGCGAATCTCCTCGGAAGGAATAGTTGAACTCACTCACATGGGCATCGAATCAAAGTATGACATAAACAAGATGGACGACCCATATGGCGTGTTTAAGGAGATACTGGCCCTCCACCACCTTGACGTGGAAAGGGCGGGGGAGATAAAAAATCTTCACGGTGAGAAACTGAGCATCATAAAAGAAAAAGATAGTGTAATAGACAATATAACGTCCGAAAAAAATGCCGCAATCAAGGAAAGGGATGATTCCATCTGCAATCTGACGAACGAAAGAAACGCCCTTACCGAAGAAAAACACACGCTGACTGCCGAAAAAGACGGCCTTACAGACGAACTTGCCACAGTCAAGGCGACATATTTCTATATGCTTTCGCAAAAGGACATGGTCGGCGTATGGAGAAAATTCAGGCACTCGGCTGGAAAACTCCTTTTTAAGAATAACCCGGAACTAAAAAATCATATAAAGAAGACCTTAAGAATCGGCAAGTGAGACCACCCGTGCGAGTTTCCTTCATTATCCCGAACTGGAACCACAAACAGCTCCTTGATGAGTGTATCACATCTATAAAGGCATTAACAGGGGATTTTGAAAAGGAGATAATAGTTATAGACAATGCCTCAGAAGACGGCAGCGCCGCGTTTGTAAAAGACGCACATCCCGACGTGATTTTACATCGCGGCCAGAGCAATGTTGGTTACGCAAAGGCGACCAATATGGGGGTGTCGCTGTCGGGCGGACAGATGATTTTTCTGTTAAACAATGACGTAAGACTCTTTCCGGACTGCCTGCAAAGACTGTATGACTGCATGGAAGACAACCCGCGTGCCGGGGCGGCTGCCCCGCTTTTGTACTATCCAGACGGCAGATTTCAGATCTCATGCCGACGTTTCCCTTCGCCTGCGGCATTGGTTTTGGAGCAATTTGGCGTGTTCAGGCTCGGTAGGTTCAGGAAATGGAAGCTGACGCAAGAGGAACACCACCGCTCAGGTGAAGTGCCCCAGCCCATGGCCTCAGCTCTCCTTATAAAAAGGGAGTGCTGGGATGAGGTCGGTGCGTTGGATGAGGACTTTCCTATCTTTTTTAACGATGTTGACTGGTGTTACCGGCTGTACAAGGATACAAAGTTTACGATTGCCCTCTGCCATGGTGCAAAGGCAATTCACCACGAAGGCGTCTCGGTAAACCGTCTTGGATTCAGGAAGAAGATAAACTTTTACAGGGGACTTTTCAGTTTTTACAAAAAACACTACCTCATAAGACAGAATTAGTGGAAAGAAAGGCCAGCATTTGGTTATAATCCATTAACAGGTTTTTTTTACTAATGGGAGGCGGCAATGAAAAAGATAGCGGTAACCGAGACATATGAAGACGGGCAGGCAATCATAAAAGAAGGTACGCACGGCGAAGGCACCTATGTGATAATGTCCGGGCAGGTGGCTATAAAGGTAAAAATTGACAACGTGGTCATAACGATAACAGAGTTAGAAAAAGGGGACATCTTCGGGCACATGAGTTTAATTGACAGGCAGCCGCGTTCGGCCTCCGCTGTGGCTGTGGGACAGGTGAAGGTGGGGCTTTTCGACAAGGACTATCTCGACTCCGAAATAAACCAGACCTCCGAGGATTTTCGAATAATCCTCAGGGCACTGGTTGACAGACTAAGAAATACGACTACTAAATATACCAATCTCTGCATTAAACATTATAAGCTGACGGGGTCAATAGAATAAAAGGATTAACGACGAAGGGGGGGTAACCCCCCCTTCACCCCGTAAATCTTGCCACGTTACTCTGGCTAAAGGCTGCGTCGCTGTCAATTCATACTTTTTTTAACGACCAACACTGCACACATGCTAAGGGCTATCACCCTTTCCGCAACGCTGCCCATGAAGACACTAGCAAGCCCTGTGCTGCCATAGTTGCCCATGATAATAATATCGGCCCCCATCTCTAAGGAGGCATTGACCAATGTCTTATACGGCTGCCCTACAAGCGGAAATGTCTCTACTTTTACCCCTTTGGCCTTGGCCTTGGCTTCTATTTTGCTCAAGATGTCTGTTGCCTGGCTTAACTTGCCCCTATCGGTGACTACCGATACCGCTGATAGTGTCTTTACGGTCGGACAGCGGCTTGCCATATCTATGGCCTCGTCCACCGCCCCTTCACTTTGTTGGGAGCCGTCTGAGGCTAGCAGCAATGTCTCCCCCCTGAGCTGCGTATCCCTGGGGACTACAAGCACCTTTGACGAGGTGCTGGCTATTACTTTTGCCGTTACGCTGCCCATGATGAATTTCTTTAAGCCCGTCATGCCCCGCCGTCCCATGATGATGATATCGGTCTTTTGGCTTTCCGCCTCCTCTATTATTGCCTCATATACCCGCTCGGCACGCTTTATCATCGTCGTGCATTCCACGTTATTCATGGCGGCCTCTTCTCTTACCGCCTCAAGCTCCTCCCCGGCCAATTTAATCATATCAGCCGAGTAATCAAACCCCATGCTCTCATAGGCAGGATTTATTTCAAGTACCCTTATGAGCCTCAACGAGGTGTTACACTCGCGGGAAAACGCTATTGCCTCTCTCACCGCGCCCTTGCTGAAGGCCGACCCGTCTGTTGCCAGCAGGATTGACCTGGCCTCTCCCATCATCTTCGCCTTGTATCTTTCTTTGATGTCTATGTTGTCCAGCATATTGCTCTCCTCTGTGGGTTAAAGGTTATCGTTCCTTTGATTGGTCTGTCTCTTCAAGCACGGATATCGTATAAACCTGGCCGTTGACCGCGTTAATAATGCTCCTGGGCGCCATAATGGCCGCAAGCAGCATTCTTTTGGCAATCCCTATTACCGGGGTTACCATGTATCCGGTTATGAGGGCAATTATTATGGCAAGCACCCCATAGACCCCGCCATGGTTCATAGCTATATCCGATATTTCACGCACTACCCCGACAGGTTCAATCAGAACATCGTCAGACACCGTTTGCACTACCGAGCGGTTTTTAACCGCGTAAACAGCCACCTCATAGCGGCCAATCGGCACCTGGTAGGGCATTTTCACAGTCAACCAAAAGGAGTTATTTCCATCTTTCAACGGCATAAGAATAACCTTATTGCCAACTTTATTGTCAGGGGCCGAATATAGTTTACCGGTCTCCTTCACCTTTATGAATTCCCTGAAGAGCGCATCCTTATCGCTGGTGCCACTGATTCCAACACTGTTCTGGAGCGCTTCGTACCCAAGCGAATACCTATTTCTTTCGGCCACCGGTAAAATGCCGTCTATGTCAGCAGAGCTATACAACATGTAGACGCTGTTGACTTTTGCCACATCAACTTTGTCCTTATTCATCCAAAACAGGTGGAAGAATTTCTCTTTGACCATAAACGATTCATTCTCAAGGGGAGAGGTGATTTTCACTATCACGTCCTCGCCGCTTGCAACAGTGCCGGTTATCTTTAAGGCATTACCCTTGTAGAAGGCAGTTATGGGAATCATTTTTTTATCCAAACTAAGGGTAAGAGCCGCATTGGCGTGATTTACACTTAGCAGTAAAACAAGGACAGGTAACAGTGTTTTTAGTAGTTTACCCATTATGATTTTCCTCCACATTAATTATTTCCCTCCAAATGAATATGCCAGAAGCAAGGACGGCTTCGACATAAGTTCAAACAGTATTTTAACGCCTACTGATAGTATTAACAACGCAAGGAGTACCTTAAGCTGCTCAGTGTTGAGTTTTTCACTGAACATAGTGCCTATGTAGGCCCCTACGCTTGACCCTGTCAGCATAACCAGGGCTAACACGAAGTCAACCGTATGGTTTGTGTAGGACTGAAGAAAGGTTACCTCAATTACGGTAAAGAGTATCTGAAATACACTCGTTCCGATTATCACCCTCATTGGCATCTTCAGGATGTAAAGCATAATGGGAACCATGATAAACCCACCGCCCACGCCCATTATGGCAGCCAGTACACCCACTAATATCCCGATAAGCACAGGTAAAATTGCCGAATGCCGCACTCCAGACTTCGCAAACTCCATTTGAAAGGGAAGGCTCCCCATCAGCCTGGAACAGGCGGACTGCCGCACGCTGCCCTCATGGCCTTTATCGGGGCTTTTTTTCTTTAAACTCTCACCAAGCATAATTCCGCCAACTGTGAACGGCAAAAGTACATAGGTAAGTTTAATGACGAAATCAATATTCCCCATCGCGTTTAAAACCTTGACCACCTGAACCCCAAGCCCGCCACCCAGAAAGCTGCCCGCCAGCAGGTATAACCCCATTTTCATATCAACATTTCCAAGCTTCCAGTGGGTCAGAGTTGCCGAGGTTGAAGCCGCTACCATCTGATTTGCTCCACTTGCCGCCGCCACCGTCGGTGGTATCCCGAACATCATAAGCACGGGGGTAATAAGAAACCCGCCGCCTACGCCAAAAAGCCCCGAGAGCAACCCGATACCTGTCCCTATAGAGAGCATTATCATCAGATTTATCGAGGTGTGCGCTACCGGTAAATATATGTTCATCCTTAATTGCCTCCTTTAGTAGTGAA
>NZ_JBJUSG010000001.1:60064-101549 GCF_046044395.1 Candidatus Magnetominusculus dajiuhuensis
TATACTTTAGTAGTGAATATACTTTAGTAGTGAATATACTTTAGTAGTGAATATACTTTAGTAGTGAATATAGAATTAGCTGTTTGAGTACGCCCTGTCATCTGTCATCAGGGGCATCTCATCAAACGTAACCTTGCTATCGGCACCGGAGTTTTTGGAGACGCGCCACCTCCCCTTCTCTGAGCCACCGTTAAGGAGCGTCTCTCTTGCGATATCCACTCTCATCTCGGCAATAGCCGCGGCCTCAAGGTGTTTGTTAATCTCACATAGCAGCTTCTTTATCTTACCCATGTTGTGCCTCCTTTTCGGCTTTTACACCGCACTGGCGCAACCTCGCGGGTTCGATACTGCCATACGGGAACCGAAACTTCTTTCAGAATTTTTCTAAGGTCAAAGACCTTATTGATATTCAACTCAGGGCTAAGTAAAACCATGCTCAGCCCCCTTTTGTTGTTTATATTGTCTTTGAGCGTGAGGATGTGCGATCTGGTGTATAACTCGACGGTGACCTCAAAGTTATAGTTCCTGCCCGTGCTTATAATTGTGTCAAGGGTGTGAGCCGCGTTTGATTTGCCTTGCAGATATGGGCGTAACGAACAGTCGTCACAAATTATCATAATATCAAGCGCGTTCGATATACTGATAGCAAACCCCATCATGTAGGCGAGGGATTCGTCCGCCGCCCCCTGCTCGTTTGTTATAATTACCAGCCTTCGATTTATCGTTCCATACGTTGTCATCACAGACGTATAATCTCATAAATCGTGCCAAACGATAACTTATTGATTTATAAAGATAGTTATAGCATAATAACGGGGGTTAATGTTTCATAATGAAACGCGGTTGAAACAAAGGGGGAGGGCTAAAAAAAGGGTAACTCTATGCTGTTCTTTTTTCGCCTGTCATTCCGGTTTTCGCCTGTCATTCCGGCTTGTCTGGAATCTATCCTTAATACCTCAGAATGGGCAAAATCGTCATGAAACAACCATTTAAGGGACGATTCCGGACAAGCCGGAATGACGGAAAAGGGGCAAGGATGACAACAATCTAAGCAACTACCGCTTACTTATGATGGAGAACAGATTTACCGTGGATTACCCCGGGGCAGTTGTGTCTTTTGGGGGGCGTGTCCCGTTGGGGATGTTAATGCCGAATTTCTCCAGCCTGTACCAGAAGGTTTTATAGCTCATACCGAGAAGCCGGGCAGCCTTTGTCGCCACATTATTGGCCTTTCTCATCGCCTGTTTTAACAGTTTTTTCTCCAGCTCCTCAAAAATGATTCCCTCTTCGGGGATTTCTATGTCCATAATGTCGCAGGCAATCGGCTGCTTCAATTCGCTTTTGACATCCTCACAGCTTATGGCCGCAGCGTCGGCCATCAGTACCGCCCGCTCTATTACCGAACCAAGCTGGCGAATATTTCCAGGCCAGTGATAGTCTGTCAATAATTTGAGCGCCCCATTGTCTATGCCGCTTATCTGCTTTCCGAATTCCGCATTGTATCTGGAAATGAAGAAATTAACTAACAAGGGGATGTCCTCCTTTCTTTCTGTCAGGGGTGGTAGAGTTACTGTTACTACCTTTAGTCTGTAGTAGAGGTCTTCTCTGAATTTCCCCGTTTCTATCTCCTTCTCAAGGTCTTTGTTGGTTGCCGCGATGAACCTGACATTGACCTTTATTGTATCTTTACCGCCAAGTCTGCGGACTTCTTTGTCCTGGAGGACGCGCAGGAGTTTAGTCTGGGTCAACAGGGACAGGTCGCCTATCTCATCAAGAAAGAGCGTGCCGCCGTCGGCGGATTCTATTAAACCGGGCTTTCTGTGAGTTGCACCGGTAAACGCACCGGGTTCGTGTCCGAAGAGTTCGCTCTCAATGAGATTGTCAGGGATAGCCGCACAGTTGATGGGCGTAAAAGGGGCGTTTTTGCGCGGACTGTTATAGTGAATGGCGCGGGCGATGAGTTCTTTTCCAGTGCCGCTTTCGCCATAGATTAATACGGTAACAGGTGTGGCGGTTATCTTTTTTACGACATCTATCACCTCGGTCATCTTTTTCGAGCGTCCGATTATGCCTTCCATGTTGAATTTGTCAAAAAGTTCTCTGTGAAGCCGGATATTTTCCTTGAGCAGAGACATCCTCTCTGCGGCCTTGCCAACGACAAGCGTGATAACATCTTTGTCAAGCGGCTTGATGAGATAGTCAAATGCTCCCTTTTTCATAGCCTCAACAGCACTGTTGATTGTTCCATACGCGGTGATTACGATAACGGCCGGTCTGGATGAAGGCTCTTTGGGCAGGTGTTCAAGCATCTGGATGCCGGTCATCCCCGCCATGTTTAGGTCAGTAAGGACTACATCGGCATTTTGCTCACTGATTATCTTTAACCCCTCTTCGGCGCTTGCAGCCGCAAACACCTCATACCCCTCGTCCTCGAGGATCGTTTTTAGTATTCCCCGCTGTAATGGCTCATCATCTATTACGACAACTACTGCCATGCGGCCTCCAGTTCATGCTTGACTTCATTTTTGCCGTTTCCAACCCGGGGACTGGATTCACATGGGCAGGGAAGGAATAATTTCACCTCCGAACCCGCCCCCGGCTCGCTGTAAAATTCAACCCTTCCCCCATGTTCTTCCATAACCCTGAAGGTCATCGGCAGACCAAGTCCGGGGTGATTCTGCTTTGTTGAGAAAAATGGTTCGAACAGCTTTGGCAGGTTCTCAGCCGGGACACCCGGCCCGTCATCTTCTATTGTAAGGATGAACTCGCTCTCTTTCACCTCGGTGGTTAACTTTAAAAGGCCGCCCGTGGATTTGATGCTGTTGATAGCCTGAAACGCGTTTGTTATGACGTTTAGTACGCAGGACTTAAACAAATCGGCATCAACATTGAGGGCCATGTCACTGCAGTAGTTCTTAATGATAACAATGCCGTCGGCCTCGGCCTTTGCCCATACGAGGGCTACGACATCCTCAAGGACATCGTTTATCTGCACCATTTTGGGGCTTATCTTTAGCGTCCTGCTGAACTCAAGGAAATCGTTGACAAGGTTGTTAAGTCTGCGGATTTCATGCTTAATGCCGACGACAAGGGTGTTGAAATTTTCCAGTTTATCCTTGTCTTCGGGGGGGTATTTGCCGCTTATGTAGTCAATTGAAAGGCTGATGAAATTTAACGGGTTTTTTATCTCATGGGCCATGTCGCGCGAGAGTTTGCCGAGGCCGGACAGATGCTCCGCCTCTCTCAGGCGTTCCTCAAGGTTTCTGCTCTCGCTTAATTTTTTGACCATATAATTGAAACTCTCCGAAAGCTGGCCAACCTCATCCTTTGTCTTTACCTCTATTTGCTGGGTTAAATCCCCCGCCGACACCCTCAGGGAGGCATCCGCCAGCCTCTTTATCGGCAGGGTTACTCTGCGCGAGAACACAAGCGCAATAAGCAGCCCGGTGCCAAATACTAAGATTATTGTAAAGGTACGTTTTACCGTGTTCATCTTAATCAGGTCTGAGAAGTCGTCTTTATTTATCATCAGGTGGATATAGCCGTACTGCTGGCCGTCGGCCACAACGGGAACGATAACGTTGTATGTCTTGCCTTCGTCAGAGACATGCTCGCCGAGTTCCGCCTTGATGACCATCTCTTTTCTCTTGTGCGAGATTGGCCTGCCAATTTTTTCCTGATTAGTGCTGGCCACAATCTCGCTGTTATTGCTTATGATAGATATCTCCTTGATGCCACGCTTATTCAACTCCGTAAGATACTGAGAAAGGCGTGACTCGCCGGTCTTTCCTGTAACCTCCTCAACGCCGACCTGTATGGCCTTGGTGAGTTCGCCGGTTTGTCTTTCCACCTGCTGGAGAAGTTTGTGCTCCAATTGCAAATTAAACATCACAAGCATGAAGATGATGGTGCACGTCAGGATGAGCATCATCGCAATCAGCTTTTTGTTCAGCGACAGTGCAAAGGGATTTTTCATAACCGCCAATAATTATAACATATTTATTAATGATAAAAATGTTATAATTGCCGGATAACATTAAATTAAGGATTCACAGGGAGGTCAACTTGAGATTGGCTAAAATGGCAGTGAAAGCGGCAATTTGGTTAGCTTTAGTCTCGGCATTAGCGCTTGGCAATGCAGCCGGAGCCGCGCCGACGAAAATAGAACAGGAGGGGCAGCCCATAAAAGCCGCGCTCCTATATAACAGTTCCGGCCCCATGGCCTCAATAGACGAGCCTGCGTATAAGGGTGCAATGCTTGCGGCGAAGTTAATAAATGCAGCAGGCGGCATTACGGTAGGCCAAAAACTTGAGCTTATACCCACAGAGACCGGCTCCAATATCGCAAAGGCAGGGTCAGCCGGCATGGACGAAAAGAATAAAGATGTTGTGGCCGCCATAGGCTATGGTGACAGCGCCTTTGTTATCAGCGCGGCATCTCCTTTTGTAAACAAAGGGATTCCGTACATAACGCCGGGGGCTACGCTGCCCACGCTTCCCGGAATGCTCGGCGAACGGTTTTTTATGACGGCCTACGGTGACGATGACCAGGGCCGGGCCATCGCCGACTATGCTTACAATAATCTGAACGTAAAAAGAATCGTGGTATGGACAGATACCTCAATGGCATTCACCTTAGCCGTGAGCGATTCTTTTAAACGGCGATTTGCGGAATTGGGCGGTACAGTCCTCTACGAAGATCTTTTTAAGAGCGGTATGCCGGTGCCGCCTGATTTATCTAAAATGGTTGAAAGACTCAGTACAAACGAACCCAAACCGGAGGCCGTTTTTGTGGCCGCAATTGAAGAGGAGGCTGCCCTTTCGGTCAAACTACTGAGAAATGGCGGGATAGACATACCCGTCGTAAGCGCGGACGGCTTTGACAGCCCGCTGGTAGAAAAGGCGGAGATGGCTAAACCCATCACTAATGTTTACTTTTCCACACACGCATACAGGGGAGAGACCCGCAAAGAGGTAACCGATTTCATTAAGGCATACAAAAAGGAATATGGCAAGGAACCCGACAATGCCTACGCAGCCCTGGGATACGATGCCGTGAATATCCTTGCCGACGCGATAAGGCGTATCGGCAGCTCAGGGGTGCCGGACAAGGACACCATATCAAAGGCGCTTTCTGAGACAAAGGATTTTAAGGCCGTAACCGGTGTTATAACGATGAGACCTAAGAGCCCACCCGCAAAATCTATCGCCATCGCCGAAATCAAAGATGGTAAATACACGGTGGTGCATACATGGAGACCTTAGACTGCTTGACGTCAAGAGGTGTTTGATATATCATTATGGCAGACAACGGAGGACATAATTTGTTTCACAGTACGACGATACTTTGCGTTAGAAGAGGCGGTGATGTCGCCATTGCCGGAGATGGACAGGTTACCTTTGGGGCAACGGTTCTCAAGCACAACGCGAGGAAGCTCAGAAGGATGTACAACGATAAGGTTGTCGCGGGGTTTGCCGGTGCAACGGCGGACGCCTTTACGCTGTTTGAGAAATTTGAGGGAAAACTAGAATCATACAGAGGAAATCTGTCGCGTGCCGCGGTTGAACTGGCAAAGGAATGGAGGACGGACAAAATCCTCAGGCGGCTTGAGGCACTGCTGATTATAGCCGACAAGGAAGTGACCCTGATAGTGTCGGGAAATGGCGATGTTATTGAGCCTGAAAGGGGTGTCTCGGCCATAGGCTCTGGCGGGCCGTATGCCCAGGCGGCGGCAAGGGCGCTCTACGATAACACAGAACTCTCAGTCCGTGACATAACCGTAAAGGCGATGGAAATAGCCGCGGATATTTGCATATATACGAATAAAAATATAATAGTCGAGGAACTCAATGGATAATCTTACACCAAGGAAGATAGTAGAGGAGCTGGATAAATATATAGTTGGACAGGACAAGGCCAAAAAGGCCGTGTCAATAGCGCTGAGAAACCGCTGGCGGCGGCAGAAACTGGCGGCAGACCTCAGAGACGAGGTGCTGCCGAAAAATATCATTATGATAGGCCCGACCGGCGTGGGTAAGACAGAGATTGCCAGAAGGCTGGCCAAGCTCTCCGCAGCGCCGTTTATTAAGGTAGAGGCCTCGAAATTTACAGAGGTAGGCTATGTCGGCAGAGATGTTGAATCAATGATCAGAGACCTGACGGAGCTTGCCATAAATATGGTCAAAGAGGAGCATTTCGTAAAAATACAGGAAAAGGCGAGGCTCATGGCAGAGGAGAAACTGCTTGACACGCTGCTTCCGCCTTTGAGGCAATCAAAGAATTCACCCGCCAACGCCGAGGAAAAACAAAAGCAATCCGAAACAAGGGAAAAACTGAGGGAAAAACTCAAAGACGGCAAGTTCGAAAATAAATATGTTGACATAGACGTCAAAGAGAAGGTAATGCCATTTGGCGTCATATCCAACATGGGCATGGATGACCTTGAGATGAATATCAAGGAGATACTTGGGAATTTTCTGCCGGAAAAACAAAAGAAAAAGAAGATGAAGGTCCCGGACGCCATGACTCAGTTCACAAAGGAAGAGGCCGGCAAGCTGATAGATATGGAGAAAGTCACAAAAGAGGCAATCCAGAGGACGGAGCAAACGGGCATAGTGTTCATTGATGAGATAGATAAGATTGCAAGCAAGGGGCAGTCGCATGGCCCTGATGTATCAAGAGAGGGCGTGCAGCGTGATTTACTGCCTATTGTGGAGGGCACGACGGTGACGACAAAGCACGGCTCGGTCAAAACCGACCATGTGCTTTTCATAGCGGCGGGGGCGTTTCATGTCTCAAAACCCTCTGACCTCATCCCCGAACTGCAGGGGCGTTTTCCAATACGGGTGGAACTTGACGCACTCGGCAAGGATGAGTTCATACGCATCCTGACCGAACCAAGCAACGCACTGATAAAGCAATACGTGGCGCTGATGAATACGGAGGCAATAGAGCTTGATTTCATCAGAGAAAGTATCGTGGAAATTGCCGAGATAGCCGCTACTGTAAATGAAAGGACAGAAAACATAGGTGCCAGACGCCTTCACACGGTATTGGAAAAACTTCTGGAGGACATCTCATTCGAGGCACCCGAGCTGGCACCGGCAAAGATAACAATAGACTGCAAAATGGTTAGAGAGAAGCTCTCGGAGATAGTAAAGAACGAGGACTTAAGCCGATACATTTTATAACGATATAACACATAAGAGAAAAACTTGCGGGGCACGGCAATACTCATTATATCGGCGGTTATAGTTGTATGCGGTTGTACGCACGCAGTAAGGGTGCCGCCGCGAAGGGATGCCCGCGTACCTGAAACACCTCCGGTGACGGGAAAAACCCAGATGATAGCCTCATGGTACGGCCCTGACTTTCATGGCAAACTCACCGCGTCGGGGGAAAGATACGACATGTACGCCATGACGGCGGCACACAAGACGTTGCCATTTGGCACTATCTTAAAGCTGACGAACCCCGAAACCGGCGTCTCAGTGACAGTCACAGTAACCGACCGGGGGCCGTTTGTTGCTGGACGGGACATAGATTTGTCATATCGCGCGGCCAAAGAAGTCGGCGTCATAGGGCCGGGGGTGCTTGCCGTGATGGTGCAATACATGGGCAGGGACATGAAATATGCCAGATACGTAAGGGTCTCAGAATCCGCAGGAACCTCTTATACGATTCAGACAGCCGCATATGAAGACAGACAAAACGCAGAGAGATTAAAGGCCACCCTTGAAATGTCATACACAGGGGTATTCATAAAACAGGCGGCCATAAACGGTAAGACATATTACAGGGTAAGGGTCGGCCATTACAGCGAAAAGGAAAAGGCTATGTCCAATGCCAAACGCCTTGCGAACGAGGGCTATGACACCTTTGTAACGCCAAACGATTAAGCCTATGGAGGGGGAGATGAGCATGGATTCTTTGATAGCAAAGGCCGGGGTGTTGATAGAGGCGCTGCCCTATATTCGGAATTTTTACAAAAAGACCTTCGTGATAAAATATGGCGGGGCAGCCCAGACAGATGACTCATTGAAAGAGGCATTCTCAAGGAACATTGTACTGTTTAACCACATAGGGATAAACACGGTAATCGTCCACGGGGGCGGACCGGGAATTTCAAAAACGATGGAGCGAATGGGTAAGTCCCCGCAGTTCATACAGGGCCACCGTGTGACAGACAAGGATACGATGGACATAGTGGAAATGGTCTTGGGCGGCTTGATAAACAAGGAAATTGCATCGTTAATCAACCGCGCCGGCGGCAATGCCGTGGGAATAACCGGAAAAGACGGCGGCCTGATTACGGCTAGTAAAAAATTCCTGCGCGGTACCGACACCGTCCCCATAGACATCGGGCAGGTGGGACAAGTGACAGAGATAAATCCGGCGATTATCCACGCCCTTGCAACGCAGGGATTTATCCCCGTGATAGCCCCGATAGGGGTGTCAAAAGAGGGCGAGACACTCAACATAAACGCCGACTTCGCGGCCTCGGCAATCGCCGGGGCGCTGAAGGCCGAGAAACTGATACTACTGACAGACACCCCCGGCATACTGGACAAAGCCGGTGTTACTATCTCTACGATAAAAACGGGGAATTATTTGTCATACACCGAAGACGGCACGATAACCGGAGGGATGCTCCCAAAGATAAACGCCTGCATAGAGGCGCTTGCCGCTGGCGTCGGGAAAATACACATCATAGACGGGAGAATCCCAAATAGTCTGCTGCTTGAGATTTTTACACAAGAGGGAATTGGCACGGAGATAGTGCTTTAAACACCTGTCTAAGAATCCCCCAATACTTGAGATGCCGCCCTGAAGCTGCCCTCTCTGCAGGGCAATCGCATTAGAAATTGCCTCCCTTATTTTTGTCATTCCGGCTTGTCCGGAATCTGTCCTTATGCCTCAGAATATGCACAATCATCATGAAACTCCCACTAAAGGGAAGATTCCGGACAAGCCGGAATGACGGCAAGGGACAAAGCCGGAATTATTGCATAGGTATCTTCTGATTTTTTTTCAAATGCGATTGCCCTGCCCTCCCTGTTTGACACATGCTATCGGATAGTGCTATATTGCTAACAGGTAGTCTGCTTCAAATGATACTAGCCACAAGCCTTGTGATTTTCAGGGTTAAAGATTGATTGCCATTGCCTGACTATGGAGGGATGCAGATGAGAACATTATGTAAATACATTGTAATGGTTGTATTGTTGACTGAGGTGGTTTTGGGTGGTATCTCGTACGCGGCGGGGGGTTCAGGCGAACCGGTAGCGGGGGTTACTGTAACGCAGCAGGCCCCGGTTTCCGTTGTGTCCACTGATGAGATGAAAAAAAGTGAGGCATTGCTACCGGCACGACCGGCCCAAAAGAGGGTAATACGTTTAAAACGCCGCAAAGGACACACCACATCAACAGCGGCCCCGATTGAGAGCCAATTTCTGTCAGCAATCAAATCTCCTGAGCAGAGCGCGCCCCAATCCTCAATAGAAACGCCAACCCTGATAGCTAGCTTTACGGGCATGGACCTTAACGGCAACACCAGCCATGCCATTCCACCTGACACGATGGGCGCGGCCGGGCCTGTCTATCTTATGAGCATCTTAAACGGCGGGGTTGCCTATTACAATAAAAGCACCGGCGCTATGACAGGCCATACAACCGACACCGCCTTTTGGTCATCACTTGGCACAAGCTCAGGGCAGCCGGCTGACGGCGTCTTTGACCCTAAGGTCATATATGACCAGTACCTTGGACGCTTCATCACCGTGGAGCTTAGCCAGGGAACCTCTTCCACAAATTCTTATATCTTAGTCGGAATATCCTCAACAAGCGACCCCACCGGCACATGGACATTGCACGCGATTCGCGCCGATTTAGATAACGGCACTACTCAAACAAAAAACTGGGCGGATTTCCCTGCTGTCGGCATGGATTCGGCTAATCTCTATGTCTCCGTAAATATGTTTGATTCCAGTGAAAATTTTAAGTATGTAAAGGCATATTCAATTCCCAAGACACAGCTTACTTCAACCGCCTCAACAATTACCTATACGGAGTTCATCAACAATAACACTAACGATTTTACCATTCAGCCGTGCGTTGCCTATGGAAGCGGGCAGCAGATATATTTCATCGGCGAGGATTACGCAGGTGGCGGCAACCACAACGGCGACTCGCCAGTCCAGCAGACTCAAACAGCGGCGGCCACACCGAGCTATCTAAAATTATGGACGATTGCAAATAACGCATGGACTCTACTAGGGGATATAGTCGTGCAGAGTTATCCTGTTGTAGATTCGCTACCCGGCGCTCCCCAGCAGGGGTCAACCAAGACGATAGTTACAAATGATACGAGGATGCTAAACGCCGTATGCAGGGGCGGCTATCTGTGGGCGACGCATACCGTTACGAACTCCACCGGAGTGAAGACCGAGGTGGCATGGTATCAAATAAACCCCTCATTGGCCTCAAAGACATTGGCCTCAGCGGGAAGCCCGGTTCAGGAGGGAAGAGTAAGCGATACGAGCCTGTTCTATTACTTTCCCTCAATAGCGGTTAATGCCAATGGAGACGCGGCAATTGGATTTTCCGGCTCATCAAGCAGCACATACGCCGGTGGATATTACACGGCAAGGATGAGCACAGATACCGCTGGCACTACTCAGACCGTGGGTCAGTTAGTGGCAGGAGCGGCGGCTTATTATCTCACCTATGGCGGGACAGATAACCGATGGGGAGATTACAGCGCCACATGCGTTGACCCGTCGGACGACGTTACATTCTGGACTCTTCAGGAATACGCAAAGGGCAGCACAAACTGGGGCACGTGGTGGGGGTCTTTTAAGGCCACCGGCGCATCATCATCGGACTATAGCACTGCCTCCGCGGCTATTGGCGCAATATACAGCCAATATGCCTCGTTTTTTGGGTCACTATCCGGGAGTGTACTTACGTTAACATCCGGTTCAGCCACATACTATGTCCAGTGGTATTCCAATGGTGGCGCCCTTGTTGCATGGACAGATGGAACTATGTATGCTTACTACAAGGGTTCATGGTACGCCTTCAATATAGGATGGCAATCATTAGGGAAGGCGGCTACGAAGATTACATCAATTTATAACCAATATGCCTCGTTTTTTGGGAAACCATCTGGAAGCATAGCTATTGGAACATCCGGGTCGGCACCATACTACGTCCAATGGTATACAAACGGTGGTGCCATTGTGGCATGGACAGACGGGACTATGTATTCTTATTTAAACGGTACGTGGTACGCCTTCGGGGTAAGCTGGCAATAAGGGGCTGCACTCCTCAGACATAAGAGAGGTGTGCTGTTGTGGCGCAGGGGTGTCTTAATTCTGGCAATTGTCAGAGTGATGTGCAGCCTTGCTCTTTACATTGGATGATTGTTGTGTCAGATATTACTTTTGCGCTCTATTTCGGGCGCTTGACAAATGAAACAGGCTTTGATAACATAATCGGGCAGCGAGGCAGCCGTACGCTTTAGAATAGGCGACTAATACTAAATAATGCAATTGGCCGTTGGTTGGCCAATCGCCACACAAGGAAGCGGATATGAACTTTAACTTATCGCGCGCAGTTTATCGCCACAGCATTGATAATCAGGGGAGTCTCGCCGTTGCATCAGATTCCCGCGAACTTACCTATGGACAATTTGCCAGTGGTGCCAGGGCAATCTCGGCCTGCCTCAGGACAAGCCCATCTTTTGTATGGCGGGATGGACAGCCTCCGCGGGTTGGGATTTTAGCTTCGCGCAGCGTCGAGGCCGCGTTGGGCGTCATGGGGGCCGCGTGGGCAGGTGCGACCTATGTCCCGATTGGTCCCAAACTCCCGGAGGATAGGATTTTAACAATACTTTCGCTTTGCAATCTCTCAGCGCTTATTGTTGGCCCTGAGGGCGTGAAACAGATGACAGACAAGGTACTGTCGGCCTGTCCGCCGCTGATAATCGTGCCCGGTGCCGCGCAGTTTCAGGCAAAAGGCCTTCCAGGAATTAAGTTCCATGATGCTGGCCAACTGCCTGATGCCTTGCACGAAGAGCCTGCCAATGTTGAGGGCAGCTCCATTTCGTACATCCTGTTCACATCGGGAACGACTGGAGTCCCTAAGGGAGTTGCTATTTCGGCTGCCGCGGTTGCAAACTATGTTGAGGCGGCCACGGCGATGTTGGAAATGCGCCCCAGCGATAGAACCATTGAACTGACAGAGCTGACATTTGACGTTTCAGTTAGTAACATGTTTTGCACATGGGAGGCAGGGGCGTCTTTGCATGTGTTGCCAGCCGTTCGCGTGATGAGCGCGGTGAAGTTCGCGCGCCAAAGGCATCTGACAGTCTGGAGTTCAGTACCTTCTTTAATAGACAGGTTGAGGCAGATAAAGGCGCTGACGCCGGGTGCGCTGCCCGGCATTCGACTGTCTGTCTTTATGGGTGAGCCGTTGACTGAGAGCCTGGTCACGGCCTGGATGGACGCTACTCCAAACAGCGTCATAGTGAACCAGTATGGTCCTACTGAGACTACTATTGCTAACACCATCTGTCGCATCTCGCAGCCTATTCCATTAACTCCCGGGCGGGATTATTGTCCCCTTGGTAAGCCATGGGCAGGAAACGAGCTGGCAATAGTCAATGCCAATGGAGCATTTTTGCCGACAGGGACAACGGGAGAACTTGCGCTGTCCGGCGTCCAATTATCCAGCGGTTACTTAAACCAGCCTGAGTTGAATGCGGCGAGGTTTCCAATTATTGATGGCAAGAGGTGGTACCTGTCCGGTGACCTTGCAATGCAGGATTCCTCCGGTACATTTCACTTACTTGGACGAATAGATAATCAGGTCAAGGTGATGGGCAACAGGGTAGAACTGGAAGAGGTTGACACGCATCTGAGGACAGTTGCAAACACCGGCATTGCCGCGGCCGTCACATGGCCAATCGTTGACGGCATTGTGCAGGGGCTTGTAGGGTTTGTTGGGGCTAAACAGATAGACCAACTGCAAATCATCGCCGCGATGAAGGACAAGCTGCCTGCCTATATGGTTCCCAGCCGTGTTCTGGCACTGGAAAACATGCCTTTCAATTCAAATGGGAAAGTTGACAGGAATGCCCTGCGCCAACTTCTCCAAAGCGGGGAAATCTGATTCCGGAGACGGCAGGCACACAGCCGCCCCCCGGCGCGGTGCCGCAGATGCGGGTATGGCGTGACAATTTTGCAATTGAAACCCATCAGGGAGTTGTCGGCTTCGCCCAAACCATTTTTGGCCGTGTATTTCTGCTCCTGCTGTTTTCCATTGCTTACTCAGCGGCAACGGAAGCGTGGAAACCCTCCGGGGTTGTTTTCGCTGCCGCGGCCTTCGCCTTTTTACCGCGCTATCGGACTGTCATAATATTCGTCGCAACGCTTGGGGTTTTGGCAAAAGACCCTTTCTGGTACGGAATGGAGGCAATTGATTATGTAATGAAACAGGAGCGTCTGACATCCCTTTCAGGAAAGTATTCGGCCTACGTGGCATTGGTCTCGTTTTTTGTGTGTTCTTTAGCAACCCTTGAGCTTGTGCGGCGAAATAAGACATTATATGTTGCCCGCCGTCCCGTGATTACATTGATAGCCGCGGTTGCCGTGATGAGCGTTACGGCGGCTTATCCCATACTCCACGGCACGCCACTGGTTTTATTGTGGGCGTTTATAACGGTCTTTTCGGCCTATATTTGGTTCTTAGCCTATTCATTAGTGGACCAGAGGTCTCGTGACCGGAGTCCGCACCTGTTCCAGCTTGGCACGTTTCATCCTTTTTGGGGTTCAAGCTCAGTGCCGTATGGTAAGGGTGCCACATTTCTCAGAAAAACACTGGCTAAGACCTCAGGTGACCTGGCAGTTACGCAGCTCAAGGGATTGAAACTCGTGCTTTGGACAGTGGTTCTTTTATGGCTTAGAAAGCTGCTTGTGTGGGTTTTCGAGGTCAAATTGAAAATCCCTGATGTAGCGGCTTTGCAGGCGTTTCATGTGACAGGCCAGGGGTATTCGATTTTGGTTGGTTGGACTGCGGTTGTCTGGGCTACGGCGTCTGATACACTTGTGCTTGCGATTGCCGGCCATAAGGCTGTTGCTGTTGCGCGTCTGGCGGGATTTCGGCTGCCGAGAAACACATGGCGTCCGCTTCAGTCAAGAACTCTGGCCGAATTCTGGAATCGCTACTATTACTACTTCAAGGAGTTGTTGGTTGAGTTTTTTTTCATCCCAACATTTCTCAGGACATTTCGCAACCATCCCCGGCTCAGGATGTTCTTCGCAACCTTTATGGCAGCCGGCATCGGTAACGCTGCCTTTCATTTTATCCGGGACATAAAGTTTGTCGCAACACAGGGTCTGTGGGACTCCATCGTAAGCTACCAGAGCTATGTGTTTTACACCTTCGTACTAGCTACGGGAATCGGTATTTCACAAGTGCGAATGAACAGTGGCGCAAAGCCGTCAAACGCCTTCCACGCAAGGCTGTGGTCATTCCTTTGTGTGTGGACATTTGTCGTATGTTTACACGTCTTCGGTGACGAGACGCGAGTTTATACTTTGTGGCAACGGCTGTCTTTCATGGCCAGCCTTATAGGAGTGAAATAGTGGATACTGAAAAGAAGAACAAACTGCGCACGTTTATTAAATCATACCTGCAAGAGCATGGGGATGCAGGTGAACTTAAAGACGATGATTCGCTGTTTATCAGCGCTCGTCTGGACTCTCTGGCGATGATTACACTGATTTCCTTTCTTGAGCAGACGTTCGGCGTCAATTTCGGAGATGTAGATTTCGATGTTGAGCTGATTGACTCAGTGAATGAGATTGAGTTGTTTCTGGATGGGGGTTAGAAGATGATCAACGCGAAATTGAAGAAATTGGTGTTGCCTTTGCCACTTCGCGATTTTGTTTCAGTCAGTGGGGGGGCGTAGTGGGATTGTTGTATTCTAAAATGAAGATATTTCACTTCAAGGACAAGCTTGCCTCTCTTGCCCCTGACATCAACAAGATTCTCCCTCCCGTGCAAATCAGAATAAAACCCACGAACCACTGCGGACACAATTGCTATTACTGTGCTTACAGGGCGGAGAGTCTACAGCCCGGAAAAGACATGAACCAGTCCGATTCAATCCCAAAGGACAAGATGCTGGAACTGATAGACGATATAATTGATATGGGCGTAAAAAGCGTAACCTTCAGCGGCGGTGGCGACCCGTTTTGCTACCCATACCTGGTTCACGCAGTCAAAAAACTATCAGATAGTCCCGTTAAATTTGCCTCCCTGACAAACGGAGCAAACTTATCCGGTGAATTAGCGGAGGTCTTTGCAACCAGTGCCACATGGCTTAGAATCTCTATTGACGGATGGGACGATGAGAGTTACTCAGAGTATAGGGGAGTAAGACATGGGGAATTTACGAAGGTTATGAATAATATCAGGATGTTTAAGAAGCACTTAGGCCGGTGTTTTTTAGGCGCTGTCATTGTCGTGGACAAGAAAAATGCCCCCCATGTGTATGAATCTATTGGGAGACTAAAGGATGCGGGAGTTGACAGTGTTAAAGTATCTCCTTGTATCGTCAGCAACATAGGCGTCGAAAATAATCTGTATCACTGGGCAATATTTAAATCCGTGAAAGAGCAGACAATAAGGGCGTGCAATGATTTCGTGGATGAGGCGTTTGAGATATTCGACTCTTATCATGAACTCGACAATAAATTCGATAAAGATTATTCATGGTGCCCATATATTCAAATAGTGCCAGTCATTGGGGCTGATTCAAATGTATATACATGCCACGACAAGGCGTATAATCTTGAGGATGGGCTGATAGGGTCTGTGAAAGATATGAGATTTAAAGAGCTGTGGTTTTCAGATAAATGGAATTTTTTTCGTATTAATCCCTCTGTCCATTGCAATCATCACTGTGTTTCAAACGCGGCTAACAGTCTGATTTTAGAATATATAAACGTTGATAAGGGACATTTGGAATTTGTATAACACAACCAGCACCGCCTAAAGCCGCCAAAACCCTATGGAGCCACCATGACATGTATTTTATGCGGGGCGGACAGCTTATCCGACATTCGATATTCTGATGGTATTGCGAGCATTACATCAGACTGCAAGCTGTGGCCTTATTCAGGCCGCTCTGCCCGATGCGGTACATGCGGGCATGTCCAAAAACCGCTCGGCGGCAGTTTGATAAGTGACATCAAAAAAATATATTCCAACTACGAACCATACTCTTTGAGCAACGGCGATGAGCATCTGATTTTCCATGAATCCTCAAACATAACCCGTTCTTACGAGCTGCTGTCAGGATTAAAGACAGCAATAAAGATACCCCAAGAGGGTAGATTAATTGATATTGGCTGTGGAAATGGCTCGTTTTTAAAGGCATTTGGTGATGCCTGCCCTAAGTGGGATTTATTTGGTTTTGAGCAAAGCAACCTGCGGGCAAAAGGAGTGCCCAACGTAAAAGAGATATACAGCGGCTCTATGGATATAATCGAAGGCACTTATGATATTGTCACAATGATACATGTATTAGAGCATGTCTTTGAGCCGGTGAGTTTTTTGAGAGGACTTCATACCCTTATAAACCCTGCGGGCGTCCTGTTTATCCAGTCCCCGTTTTTTAAGACAAATCCATTCGATTTGACTATCGTAGACCACTGTTCCCACTTTCAACCTGACACCCTGGCCTATGCCGTCAATGCCGCGGGATTCAGCACGACCCTGCAAGAGGACTGGATTGCAAAAGAGATAGGAATCGTAGCCGGTGAGGGCGGCGGTAACCGCACCCCTGCTATCAGCGCCGCTTCTACAACCTCCGCAGAGCAGTCTTATTTATGGCTGCATAAGGTTGCGGGCCACGCGAGGGAACTATCTGGCCAGGGCACATTTGGCATATTCGGCACAGCTATCGCCGGCACATGGTTGGCAAGTATGGCCATGCCTCAGGTAAGTTTTTTCACAGACGAAGACCCACACAAACAAGGCAAAGAACACCTTGGATTGCCTGTGTTTCATCCTCAGTCCGTACCCTACAAGGACGCCATCGTTTATCTGGCATTTCCCGCGGAAACTTCAATAGCAATATATAAAAGGTTATCGGTTTCCTATCCACGAATCAAATTTTGTCTGCCGCCGCCTTTTAACGCAGCAGACGCTTGTGTTTAATCTCATATAAGACATTGCTAATATAATTCCTTATGAACGTAACAATATTAAACTTATTTGAATACAGATAATGGATAATCACAAAGGCATATTTAATGTATAGAAACATATTAATAATAAAATAGAATAATCTTCCAACGGGTGATTTATTGAGTTGACTATATTTTACAAGCATTGATTTTCTAAGGGAATAAATATTTTGGAAATATATATCATAATAAACATTCTTTCCATAGGCGTCTAAAATAGCCGCCGGTATAATGTCTGAGTATGAGCGCTGCATTATGTGCAACATTTTAGCGGCCTCTTCTCTCATTAATTCAGAGTTTAACTGATATTTTGCTGACAGGCTTTCGCTTCTGTATCTGACGCAAACAAACGGCTCCGGAATAAAGCACACCCCATGTTTGGCAATCATTAAAAATCCGAGTAGTACGTCATTATAATAATGTAACTCTTTAGAGAACCCCCCGCACTCAAGCATATTAAGCCTTTTAAAAATAAAAGTATTTCCGTTGAGCATTCCACAGCCGGCCTGGGTCATAATCGCCAGCATTTCCTCCGGTGGAATAAAGCCCGTTTTGGTAGTCATTCCCGGTGAATACTGTATTTCTATCCTGCGTCCTTTCACATTTATCGCATAGGCAAATGCCGCGAACAGCCCTGTCTCTGGATATGTTGTCAGCAACCGCGTGGCCTTTTCAAAAAAACCGGGAAGGATATAATTGTCAGAGGGCGCGGCATACAAATAATCTCCGGTGGTAATGTCAAGCATTCTATTAAATGTATCAAGCGGGCCAAGATTAGTCTCGTTTCTGATGAACTTGATTACGGGATGTCGTTGCGCATAAGCCTCAATAATTTCCACGCTATTGTCAGTTGAGGCGTCGTCACAAATAATAAACTCATCGGGAGGGCGGGATTGGTTCAATATGGATTCGATGGCCTCTGCGATATACCTGGCACAGTTATAATTTGGCATTAAAACTGACAATGTCAGTTTTTTTCCTGGTGCTTGCAGCTCTGATTTCATTTTTTCCAATTCCCTCCAACTATCCCAATACTTTCTGATATATCGGTAAAATGATAATTCGTCAGCCTTGCTAAAATCCCCGTTAATCTATCGTTTCTCATACTCGTATCTTTAGGCCGTTTTACCCGAAACACCATGTCATCCAGAGAGATTTTATCTACATGAACCTTGTCAATACCCATTTTTTCAGCCAGAGCCTTTGCAATGTCATAGCGCGAAACCCTTTTTGAGGGACACAGATTTACGGTCCTCGTAATGCCGTTTCCCTGCAAAATAGCCGTTACCGCTATCACGTCGTCAATAAAGGTGGGGCAAAACACCTGATCATAGGCCGCTTTTACAGTCTTGCCCTGCGCTAAACACGACGCCATTTCATCTATCATAGTTGCATCTCCCTTTACATGGGAATATACCTTGCTCAGCCTGATAATGAGATGATTACCATTTGTAATTTCCCCAATTTTCGATTCCACCTCCGCCTTTTGCCTGCCGTACTCAGTGTTGGGGCATAGGGGGGCGTCATCCTTATAGTTACCGGCATTGCCGCCAAAGACATAGTCGGACGAGGTAAATACCGGTTTTATTCCTTCATCAGCCAACTGCCTTATTAGTTGAAGCGTCCCTGTTACGTTGACTTTTGTTGAAAGACCCTTTTCCTGTTCACATCTGTCTATGTTTGGTATTGCGGCCAGAATTAATGCCTCTTTGTAGTGATTTTCAGAAAGCCTGAGTGCCCTGATATCGGGGTTTAATAAATCCAGTTCAGCGCGGGTAGTGCCGATAAGATCGCTGTGAGTCTGCCGGTAAGCATTGAGAAAATGCTTGCCAATAAATCCACCGGCCCCGATGATTACGGTTTTTGGTACTAAATGCCGGAGAGTCATCACCATTATCAGAGTCTCTTGCAGGCATACATACAGGTAATTTTTTTGCACAGTTGAAGAGTTTTGAATGCGAAGTTTTCCGGCAAAATAGTATATAAAGCCGATAGAAAAGATTCAATTCCCCGATTCGTTATGAAGTGTTTGGGATTAACATTCTGCACTGGAAAAACGACATCGTTATGGGCAGCGTTTTTCCTTGCTGTAAAAAATATCATTGTTGGATTACCAAAATGCTGAGGCAATTTCGCCGGTGATGTAAAGTCAAAATAACAGCTTTTAGTTTTCGAATGACTTATATGTATTTTTGCTTCGATATCAGTGAAATCGTTTGCATTATAAAAATCAAACAATAACGAAGGAGAAATCTGGTAATATCCATGTTCAAGGTATCCTGATATTGGAAGGTGATGTATTACTATTCCACCGGCTTTCAGCAATCTCACAGTATTTGATAATACTTCCGTTATATTAAAACAATGTTCAGCCGTTCCTCCATCATAAACCATATCATAGCGACAATGCAGGGTTTGCTCTATGGGTTTGTTAAGATTCAAAACATGCGTTGGATTTTCCCGGGCTGACACATCAATACTGTCTACTACGTCAAATCCTAACATGTTAAATAAAACGCTTTGATGAATAGTCTTCCCAAAATGTGTTATATTGTCCATGATAATAGAATCTTTGTCTATATCTCTGTATTTATATCCTTCCATGGACAATATTTTTCTTACATCGCTATATTGCCCCTCTACGCCCTGAACTCCATATGTAACGCACATCCCGGACAAGTGTCTATCCTTCATTGTTCTTGCTATAAGCCGCATTGTTGATACGCTGATTCCCATTTCCCTTTATCCTCAATTTTTATATCTTTTGGCCATATCCACGTATCCTCAATTTTTATATCTTCTTACCGCATCCAACGACAAATAAATAGTGGCACATGGGATAAAACCCCGTATGGACGACCTCGTCGTTCATGCCAAAGACAAAGGCATTCCAGAAATATTTACGCACAAGCGCGGTTAATCTTTGCGCGCTATAGAGATTGATATGTCCTATTTTACTGTTTTCCGACGCGTATGGCGAGGCTGTGATGTTAGGAGTGCCAATCACCGTAAAGCCATGCGGCTGCAGATTAGAACAGATTGTCGCCATAAGTTCGTCTTCACGGTCTTCATTTATATGCTCAATAACATCAAGACTTACTACGGCGTCAAAATTTCCATAGAATTTACCGATAAAATCGTCACACATAAACTCAATACCGGCCTTCTTTATATGCTCATTTGCATATGAAATCGAGCGCTCATCAAAATCAACCGCTGTTATTTCGTGGCCGTCTTCGGCAATGAGAACCGTTGACAGCCCCTCGCCGCATCCTAATTCAAGGACTTTCATAGGCCCATCATTACACAGTAATCTCGTTATGAACTTGTAACGCGAAAGGGTGAATAGCAGGTGCCTGGGGGTTGAGCGCACTATATATGAATTCAAATCACCCAAAACCAGCGGCTCCGCCTTTGTCTGTCCAACATGCCGCCTAACGTCATCCCACGCCTCTTTACTCATCTCATGCCTGCCTTACCCATCAGAAACTCCTTGCATACCGGCTTGCTGTCATGGTTTTACAATATAGCCGGCCGGGGCGTTTGTCCACGCAAATGTCCTTATTTTTATATCAGGTTTGTCCGCAAAATATTCGTCTACGGCCTTCGTCTCACCCGGCCAATCGCTGATTGAGTATTCGTCAAAAAGCATTACCCCTCCTCTGGAAAGTAATGGCCACAGGTGGTGCAGCGCGGTTTTAGTTGGCATATACAAGTCGCAATCGAAGTGTATAAGCGAAAAGCGCACACCCGGGTTTTCGCCGATGAACTTCGCAACCGTCTCCCCGATATTGCCTTTGATCAACTTAACCCTATGTTTCCATGGGATGAACCTGTCCTGGTCGAAAATGTCTATGGCGTTGACAAGCTCATCAAAGTAATTCTCTGCAGAGAATCCGCCTGTGTGTTTTTGCAATGCCTCTATTCTTTCTCCATCTTCAGGGTCAAGCCTCTCAAATCCCGTCCAATTGTCAAAACCATACACAGTCTTAGTGCGGTTGCCTATACAATATGCCTCAAGCAGGTTTGCCCACGTCATAAGCCCCGCGCCTCTGAACACGCCAAGCTCTGCTATATCACCGGGGACGTCCAGAGTCAGTTTAAATAAATCAGTGTGGGCGAGGAATCTCTTAAGCCACTGGCGCCTTGCAAGCACCGCAAATAACTTTACCGCATCCAATGGCTTTATATTGTATTTACTGCAATGGGCTGCAAGCATATCCTCAATGTCTGAATCAGCGCCTGTCTTTTTAAATCCATCGAAATCTCTCATCTGCTCCCTCCCATGGTACCAACGCCCCCTCCCGTGATACCAAAAAATTCATACGCGTCAAGTGGTTTTGTTGCGTTGACATAGGGCAGAACGAACTGGCCGATAAAGTCTTTGTTTTCGCCGCACAGACAATTTCGAATTTTGCCATTAAACCACATTGTCCCCATCAGGGCGTTACGCATATCCGCAAAACTCTTACCCTCCTTATCCCCAATATTACCAAGTGTAAACTGTAAGAAATTACACGGCAGCACTTCCCCGTTAGCGGTGATAGCCATAAACTCTGTTACCGCGGGGCAGTGGTCATCTGCACCTGAGAAGATGTCTCTGTTGAGCATTTTTTGCCCACTGGGAAGCCTTGGGCAATTTATCTGCAATTGCTTGATATAACCGGAATCATCGGGGGTTAAGAGGACATCAGTTTTCCCATCCCATTTTCCCACCGGCTCGGCAATCTGCACATCAATCCTAATACGTTTAGATTTGGCAAATTCATATGCCATCCTAAATCCCTCAGAATATAACGAGGCATGGGTTACAACCACGGAGATTGAGGCCAGCAAACCCGCGGTAAGGACATTATCTATGGCCTCAACGACCCGCTTGAAACTTCCCGCAGCGCGGTTTGCGTCATGTTCCGCTTCTATACCGGAGTCCATGCTGAATGACAACTTATCAACCTTCAAGCCCTTGAGCCACAGTATCTTGTCCCTTGTCATGTTCCATCCATTTGACACAACATTTATATATGTCTCATCAGGGTAACAGTTATTGATTATATGTTCAAGCCTTGCTGGGTCCAAAATAGGCTCGCCACCTTGCAATATATAGTGATAGACACCCATATCATACAATTCCATCTGTGTTTTTTCTAACTCGGCCAGACCTACGACGGATGTCCTGTTAAATGTTTCGGCATAGCAGTGGGGACAGCTCATGTTACATCGCGGGGTTACATCAAGCGCTACTGTTCTTAATGAGCCGGGTTTGTGAAGTTCCTGCCGCTTGCGGAGCTTTGGTTTCTCTGAATACAAGCCGTTAATCCCCCGATCTCATACGATTTCTCTGCATTCCATGTGTCAATCGTATAGTAAATCGCAGCCAATTGTCAATATACACGCAGTGTTGCCGGGTGGAGTTCTGGAAGCCGCCAACGGGCGGCAGCCCAAATTCAACAGACAAAGCGTGGGCGAGATTACGGGGTGAAGGGGAGTTACTCCCCTTCGTCTTTAATCCGTAGTTGTTTTACTCTATCTCCGCCACTTCCACTGTTGAAAAAACCATCTTGCCGTACTCGTAGTCCACTTGTACTGTATCGCCCTCGTTTACCGACTTTTCGATTATCTTTAACGCTAACGGGTTTAGTATCTCTGTTTGGAGCGCCCTTTTTAATGGCCTTGCGCCGTATACAGGGTCGTAACCGGCGTCAGCTATGGCGTCCTTTGCCCTGTCTGACAGCAGGATGTCTATGCGCTTGTCCTTCAGGTATCTCCTCATCCTGTAGAGCTGAATATCCACGATGCGTTTTATCAGCTCCTTAGTCAGCGGATTGAAGATTATAATCTCATCCACCCTGTTGAGGAACTCCGGCCTGAAAAAAGATCTTAATTCTTCCAATACCTCCTTCTTAACACCGCTATTATTTGTGAGATTGCCGTCTCGCAGGTGTTCCTGGATGTATGAGCTGCCCAGGTTGGACGTCATAATGACGACTGTGTTTCTAAAGTCAACAGTCCTGCCGTGGCCGTCTGTGAGCCTGCCGTCGTCAAGGAGCTGCAACAGCACGTTAAAGATTTCGGGGTGGGCCTTTTCGATTTCATCAAACAGGACAACACTATAGGGACGCCTTCGTATAGCCTCTGTAAGCTGGCCGCCCTCGTCGTAGCCGACATAGCCGGGGGGTGCGCCAATGAGGCGCGATACCGTGTGTTTTTCCTGATACTCGGACATGTCAATGCGCCTTAGGGCATTCTCATCATCAAAAAGAAACTCAGCCAGGGCCTTAGCCAGCTCAGTCTTCCCTACTCCGGTAGGTCCTAGAAAAATAAATGACCCAATAGGGCGGTTCGGGTCCTGAATGCCGGCCCTTGCCCTTCGTACCGCGTTGGATACCATTTGTACGGCTTCGGGCTGGCCGACCACCCTGAGACGGAGCCTGTCCTCCATGTGGAGGAGTTTTTCCACCTCTGTCTCAAGCATCCTGAGCATGGGAATGCCTGTCCATCGTGACACTACCCACGCGATGTCATCTTCAGTTACGGTGTCGGTGAGCATCTTGCTATTGGTGTGCCACGCCTCCAGACGGCGGGTTTGCTCTTCCTGCGCCTTGGAAAGCTCTATGATGCGGCCATATTTCAGCTCTGCCGCGCGGGCAAGGTTACCCTGTCGCTCGGCGGCGTCGGCCTCTGTCTTAGCGTCCTCAATTTCCTCTTTTATCTTTCTGATTGCGGAGAGGATTTCCTTCTCTCCCATCCAACGGGAGCGCAATTGGTCTCGCTGGTCAATAAGGCCAACAACTGTTTTATTGATCTTTTCCAGTTGCAGGGCCGACTCCTTCGTGTCTTCCTTGCGCATAGCCTGGCGTTCGATTTCAAGCTGCCGTACGCGCCTTTCCAGTTCGTCAAGCTCAGCGGGCATACTGTCCATCTCCATGCGGAGTTTTGAGGCCGCCTCGTCTATTAAATCAATGGCCTTGTCGGGCAGGAACCTGTCCGATATGTAACGGTTTGACAAGACAGCGGCGGCTATGAGGGCGGAGTCCCTGAATTTAACCCCGTGGTGAATCTCATAGCGTTCTTTCAGCCCCCGCAGGATGGATATAGTGTCCTGCACGGTAGGCTCCTTTATATAAACCGGTTGAAAACGCCTTTCAAGGGCGGCGTCCTTCTCTATATATTTCCTGTACTCGTCAAGCGTGGTAGCCCCAACACATCGCAGCTCTCCGCGGGCAAGCGCGGGTTTAAGCATATTTGAGGCATCCATAGAACCCTCCGCGGCCCCTGCGCCGACAAGCGTATGCAGCTCGTCTATAAACAAGATTACCTTCCCCGATGCACTCTCCACCTCCTTGATTACCGCCTTTAGCCTGTCCTCAAACTCCCCCCTGTACTTGGCCCCGGCAATGAGCGCCCCAATGTCCAGCGCCACGACAATCTTGTCTTTCAGGGTCTCAGGGACATCACCTGCCACGATGCGCCCGGCAAGCCCCTCCGCAATAGCGGTCTTGCCCACGCCGGGGTCGCCTATTATCACAGGGTTGTTCTTTGTCCTACGGGCAAGCACCTGTATCACCCTTCGAATCTCCTCGTCTCTGCCTATGACGGGGTCGAGCTTTCCTCTGGCAGAAAGCAGGGTAAGGTCACGGCCATATTTCTTGAGGGCCTGGTACTTATCTTCGGGGTTTTCGTCTGTTACGCGCTGCGTACCTCTGAATTCCATCATAGCGGCGAGCAATGTATCTCTGTCAACGCCGTGGCGCCTGAGCAGTTCAGCCGCCCCGCCGCCTTTGAGAATCAGCCCTAAGAGCAGGTGTTCGACGCTGACATACTCGTCACTCATATGCTTTGCCTGAGCTGTGGCCTCGTCAAATACATCCTTCAGCTTTGTGGACATGTATAGGTGTCCGATGGGCTGCGCCCCCGAAACCTGTGGAAACTTGCCCACGGCGGCCTCGGCCTCGGCCTTTAACCTTTCAACATTAGCGCCTGCCTTTGTAAGAATCTGAGAGGGAGTTCCCTCCTTATCCGCTGTCAGGGCAAGGAGCAGATGCTCAGGCTGTAGCTCCTGATTGCCCCTGGCGGTGGCGATTGACTGGGCGTCTCTGAGGGCCTCGCGGCTTTTTATAGTGAGATTGTCCATCATCTGTTTTCACCTTCACCTTTAAATATTCGTTGCAGTCTGCCCTGGAAATACCTCTTTGTGTCTTCCTCAAGGTAGTCCAGGATACCCTCCATTTCCTTTTGCATGGCGTCAATGCGGCCACGCATGTCCATGATTATCTCAAGCCCGGCCTTGTTCACGCCCAGTTTTCTGGTAAGGTCAACAATAAACTTCAACTGCTTTATGTCCTGGTCTGAGTACTTGCGCTGGTTATTTTGTCGCGTTGGAGTGATAAATCCCTCGCGCTCATAGAGCCTCAGTGTCTGGGGATGGAGGTCAAACATCTCCGCCACTACGCTGATTACATAAAGCGGCCGACTGCTATTGTCCTTCTCATCCATTGCGTCCCCCTTTAAGCAGGTCTTCTCTGACATTTTCTTTATATAAGCCGCTTAGGCTTTCTATCAGCTCTCTCTGCTTTTGAGTCAGTTTCGTCGGGACGGCAACCAGCACCTCAACATATAAATCGCCGAAGCCGGTACCCTTAGGAAGCGGCATTCCCTTGCCTTTGAGCGAGAATATCCTGCCGCTTTGGGTACCCTCAGGAAGGGTCATCAAAGCGGTGCCGCCAAGTGTGGGAACCTCTATCTTTCCCCCTAAGGCGGCCTCTATAAACGTTACCGGCACGTCAACATACAAATCGTCATCCTTTCTCTTAAATATTGGGTGAGGCTTCACGAGTATCTCTATGACCACATCCCCTGCTACACCGCTTCCCATGGTGCCCTTGCCCTTTAGCCTAACCTTGCTGCCAGTGGCAACGCCCGGCGGGATTTTCACTTTCATCGAATCGGTGGTGGCGACTGTTCCCGCACCGTTGCACGCATAGCAAGCCCTTGCGCCCTTTACGCCTGTCCCCGCGCAGTTTACACAGGTTGCCTCGCGCTCTATGGCCATTGGCTTAGTCACGCCCGTGTATGCCTCGTCAAGTGTCAGCGTCATCGCGGCGGTCACGTCGTCACCTCTGCTGGGCATTGGGGCCTCCGGCCTGGCGTTGAACCTGAACATATCCGAGAATATGTCTCCGAAATCGAAATTCGCAGTGTACTTTTTGCCGTCGAAACCCTTCGCCTGCCTGCTGTTTGCGAAGGCACCGTTGTTGAAATACTCAAAGCCGTTGTTAGCGCCAAAGGGATTGCGGGCGGCGGCGTCGTATTCTTTACGTTTTTTCTCGTCGCCTAAGATGTCATATGCCTCGTTGATTTCCCTTGACTTGACCTCACATTCCTTGCTTCCGGGGTTGAGGTCGGGATGGCATTTGCGCGCCAGCTTCCTGAACGCCTTTTTTATCTCATCATGGGTGGCGGTCTTGCTCACGCCGAGAGTTGCATAGTGGTCTTTAGTACCTGGAGCAGACATAATATCAGCCTCACACGGATATATTAAGCCGCCAAGGGCGGTCGGCGAATAATCGCCATTAAACAACTGTAACACTTTACAACGTCTTTGTCAAGATATATTTATCAGACCTTATCAACTATTATTACAAGCCGCCTTACAATTATTGCGGCTGCCGCATGATACCGTGTGAGGAGAAAATATTATTTTCCTGTTGCGGCTGGATTGACGGCGGCGAAATGTGATATTATCGTTTGAAAACAATAAGATTGGGACATGCGGTGGGGAGCTAATAAAAAAAATTTATTACTTGATAACTTTTTTTTATTTGACGATTAGCAGGAATATTTAATATGCTTTTGGTACTTAAAAGAAAGGGGTTTTATCGTTTGAATCTCTCAATATAAAATCTTTAAGGAGGTTAGTCTATGAGTAAGAAGTATGATACGCCGCTGTTGGACGAGTTGGAAAAGGGTGCGTTTCCAAGCTTTGTCAAAGAGATTAAGCGGGCTGCAACGCATTCGGACATGGCCAACGACCTGCTCGGCCACACAGAGTTATGTTACAAGGAAAGGGTAACACACTGGAAACACGGCGGCATAGTCGGCGTCAGGGGATACGGCGGTGGTGTTATTGGAAGGTATTCCGATATACCGGATAAGTTTCCTGGTGTAGCGCATTTCCACACAGTCAGACTGAACAGCCCATCTGGCTTCTATTACAACGCGTCTGCTCTGAAAGAGTTATGCGATTTATGGGACAAGTATGGAAGCGGCCTGACCAATGTACACGGTTCAACGGGCGACCTCGTGTTTTTGGGGACGAGGACAGAGAATTTAGAGCCATTTTTCGCTGAAACATCATCAAGGGGATGGGACCTTGGCGGTTCTGGTTCCGCGTTGAGAACACCTAGCTGTTGTCTGGGCAAGTCCAGGTGTGAATGGGCAAACATAGACACGATGGCGATAACCAACGACATAACCCAGCACTACCAGGATGAGATGCACAGGCCGGCGTTCCCGTACAAGTTCAAATTCAAAGTGGCCGGTTGTCCGGTTGACTGTATTGCCTCCATAGCGAGGGCGGACATGTCTATAATCGGCACATGGAAGGGCGACATCCGGATTAATCAGGATGAGGTGCTGAAGTATTCCAAGACGATGGACATAAAGGCTGAGATTATTGACATGTGCCCCACAGGGTGTATGCAGTTTGACGGCAAGGCAATGAAGATAGACAATTCCAACTGTAACAGGTGTATGCACTGCATAGCGAAGATGACGAAGGCCCTAAGGCCTGGCACGGAGCAAGGCGCGACACTGTTGTTAGGCAGCAAGGCCCCTATTGTGACGGGCGCTCTGATGTCGTGGGTAATAGTACCATTTATAAAGATGGAGCCACCGTATGAGGAGTTCTACGACCTTATTGACAAGATTTGGGAATGGTGGGACGAGCACGGTAAGAACCGCGAGAGAATCGGCGAACTGATAGAGAGGTTGTCGTTCCCCAGATTCTTAAAAGATGTAGGCCTTGAGCCGTCTCCTGCGATGGTCAAAGAGCCAAGGAGAGATCCATTTTTCTTCTGGGCGGAAGAGGATATCGAAAGATAGTTTTTTTCCCTGCGGAGTTTTGCGGGTAGTAGAGATAGATTTACATGAAACATTACTAAACGAAGGAGGAATTTATAATGTCAGAGTTACCACAGAGACAGACCGACATAGGTCCGCCGCATTACAGCAAGTTTTTACACCCCGTGATTGCCAAAAATTATGGCAAATGGAAGTATCACGAGGTGCTGACCCCTGGGACTATGGTACACGTTTCCGAGTCGGGAGAGAAGATCTATACGGTCAGGATAGCCTCGCCGAGGCTTTTGTCAACCGACACGATAAGGGAGTATTGTGAGATAGCCGAGAAACACTGCGGCGGCCATTTACGCTTCACGTCGAGGAATAATGTCGAGTTTTTCGCTGACGAGGAAAGCAAGGTTGCCCCGCTGGTAAAGGCCCTGGAGGCCAAAGGGTTTTTGTTAGGCGGAATCGGCCCGAGAATCAGTAATGTCGTCCACACGCAGGGCTGGGTTCACTGCCATTCGGCGGCGACCGACGCGTCAGGACTTGTGAAGGCGATAATGGACGACTGCAGCGAGTATTTTACAACCAAAGAGCTGCCAAACAAGGTGAGGATAGCCGTTGCGTGTTGTGTTAACATGTGCGGAGCGGTTCACTGTTCTGACATAGCCCTTGTCGGAGTCCACAAGACCCCGCCGAGGATTGACGATGTGAACGTGAAAAACGCCTGTGAGGTTCCATCAACGATAGCGTCGTGTCCGACAAGCGCGATAAGCCCCAATCCAGCAACCAAGAGCGTGAAGATAAAGCTTGAAAAGTGCATGTACTGCGGCAACTGTTACTCGGTATGCCCGGCGATGCCTATCTCCGATGCTAAAAACGACGGAATCGCGATAGTCGTTGGCGGCAAGGTTTCTAATCTCAGGTCAAACCCGACATTCTCGAAGCTCGTTGTTCCCTGGATACCAAATAATCCACCTAGGTGGCCGCAGGTTACCGACGCCATAAAGGTAATTCTGAAGGCCTACATAGCCGGCGCGAAGAAGCATGAGAGAGTTGGTGAGTGGATTGAGAGAATCGGCTGGGAGGGTTTCTTCAGAGAGACCGGATTTGAATTCAAGTATCAGCATATAGACGACTTTACCTTTGCCCGCGAGACGTTTAGAATGGCGGCAACGTTTAAGTGGACGTAGAAACATAGTGGGAAGGGGGAGATTTTAACCTCTCCCCCTTTTTTACTTGTACCCGACAAATCTTGTATAGAGGTGCTATATGGAAAAAGAGGAAGTAAAGAAGATAATATACGATTTGGTTGAAGCCTCAACCGGCAAGAAAAAACTGAAGCAGTCCGATATTTTAAAGAAAGTCTCTGCCGACCATGGCATAGAGAAAGACGAAGTGAAGGCTGCCCTTAGGGACCTGGTTGATGCCGGAACGTTGATATTTACCTATTTTGGTGGAAGTTTTATAGAAATCCCTCCCAAATAAGGCAGGAAGAAAAGCGTAGGGGCGAGGAGTCATTCGCCCCGTCACTTTTTACCTTACGGCTGTGCGCTACCCCGACCTCCCCCCTCCCCTCAAAAAAAAGAATAATAGACGATATGAGACCATGATAAAACCCAAACGTATATTAGACAAGCCCAGAGTGGTTATTGCGGGGCTAAGGGGCGGTGCAGGCAAGACGACCCTTTCGTTGGGGCTTTTGCGGTTGTGGAAAAATAAAGGCCGCCACGTCATACCGTTTAAAAAAGGTCCGGACTACATAGACGCCGCGTGGCTTTCAGGGGCCGCAAAGACACACTGCTATAATCTTGATTCATACATAATTGACGAGGGGAAGCTGGTCAATTCCCTTATCAGCCATTGCGCTGACTCCGACGGGGTATTGATAGAGGGAAACAGGGGATTATTTGACGGTGTTGACGCTAAGGGCACGTTCAGTACGGCGGCGCTTGCGCGCCTGTGTGCATCGCCTGTAATATTGGTTGTGGATTGTGTTAAGACGGCGGCCACGGTGGGAGTTATAGTAAAGGGTATTGTGGAATTCTCACGGGAACTTATGATAAAGGGTGTTGTGTTAAATTATATCTCCAATGAGAGGCATGAAAAGGTCATCAGAGAGGCCGTAGAGACCTATGCGGGGGTGGCTGTCGTTGGGGTGCTGAAAAGAAGCGATACGCCTTTTCAGCAGGAGCGGCATATGGGCCTGATGAGCCGTGATGAGACCGGCGAAGTTGATGCCGTGCTGCAGCGGATGGCCGCGGCCGTTGGCAGCTCAGTGGACGAAGGGCAAATCTGGCAAATTGCCAATAGCGCCCCGCCCTTAGAGTATGACGTCCCTGAATCAGAGGACGCATTATCTGCGTGGACATGCCCCTCAACCGTTAAGATCGGAGTTGTACGGGACAGCGCGTTTCAGTTTTATTATCCTGAGAACATTGAGGCATTAGAGACACTTGGTGCTGAAATTGTGCAACTCAGCGCCCTTGGCAGCGATATGCCGGAGGAGCTTGACGCCCTCTATATCGGCGGTGGATTTCCAGAGACACACGCGTTGTGCCTGTCTGAGAATAAGCGGTTTTCGGACAAACTAAGGGAGTTGATAGAGGGTGGCCTGCCGGTATATGCGGAGTGCGGGGGGCTGATGTTCCTTGGCAGGGGTATTTTCTATAATGAGCGCTATTACCCGATGGTGGGCATATTCCCTGTTGATTTTGTTATGCACGAAAAACCGCAGGCACATGGTTATACCATAGTGGAGACGGTAGGGGAAGGCCCTTATTTCCCAAAAAATGTTATACTCAGGGGGCATGAATTTCACTACTCCAGGGCGGTGAACCTTGAAATGGAAAAACTGAGTTTTAGGTTTAAGATGAAACGCGGCAGGGGAATTATAGACGGCAGAGACGGTTTATCGTATAAGCGGGTGTTTGCCACATATACGCATTTACACGCCCTGGGGTCTGCCCTGTGGGCGGAGGGCCTTGTGAGGGCTGCCGCCGATTATAAAGACAGCCGGTAAGGGGGATTTTTTTATGGCAGAGCAATTTTTGAAGAAGCTAAAAAAATCTGATTCTAATCTAAGCAAGGTAAAAAGGCAGACAAAGGACTGGCTGCGTGGTATGGCCTACGACGAGGTAATCAAGGGCATCAAAAGAGACAAGAGATACCTCAGCGCCTTATTATCATTATCATATGACAAGACATCGGAAATATCGTGGCGGGCAATCCACCTCGCTGGCAAGGCAATCGGACAAATAGCGGTTGACGACTTTGCAGGGGCAAGGGGCCAGATTCAGCGCCTCATCTGGAACGCTACTGACGAATCCGGCACGATACCGTGGACTGTCCCTGAGATAATGGGTGAGGCTATAAGAGAAAACCCCAGGCCGTTTGAGGATATAGTGCCGATTATCGTAGGTTACTCACACTCTGAGACTGAAGATAATATATTTCTGGCGGGCGTGCTATATGCCCTTGGCAGGATAGGGGAGGTACACCCGCAGTATATCAGCGACCATGCAAAAGTTGTAGTAAAAGAGGGTCATTCCCATAGGGACCCTGAGGTTGTGGCAAATGCCATAATAGCGGCAAAGAGGCTTAATATGCCGGGAATTCAACGTCCGCCCCTGCCGCAAACAGAGGACAAGGTACAGGTTTATTATAATGATAAACTAATGACAATAACCATAGGAGAACTGGAACTGTTGGTGAAAAATGGATAGACTAATAATTACAGGGGGCAAGCGGCTTTCTGGAGAGGTGCAGATAAGCGGGGCAAAAAATGCCGCCCTGCCGCTGATGGCATCTACGATACTGTGTAAGGGAGAGACGGTGCTGTCTAACATACCAAAATTGAAAGACATTATGACAATGTCTGAGGTGCTGGCAAACATGGGCGCGGGTATAAGCGTTGTTGAGGGTAACTGCCTGCGAATAAACACCGATTCGCTCATCAACAGAGAGGCCCCGTATGAGTTGGTCAAGACGATGAGGGCCTCGGTGCTGACGCTTGGGCCGATGGTAGCGCGTTTTGGATGCGCGAAGGTATCACTGCCGGGGGGCTGCGCAATTGGGGCGCGCCCGATTAATCTTCACCTTATGGGACTTGAGAAGATGGGGGCGAAGATAACCCTGTCGCAGGGCTATGTAGTGGCAAAGGCGAAGAGGCTCAAAGGCGCTACAATCTACTGCGATATATCCACAGTAACCGGCACAGAGAATTTAATGATGGCCGCGGCGCTGGCAAAGGGCAGGACAATAATAGAAAATGCCGCCAGAGAACCAGAGGTTGAGGACCTTGCCAATTCGCTCATCAAAATGGGGGCAAAGATTTCTGGAGCTGGCTCAACCGTTATCGAAATCGAAGGCGTTGATGAGCTGCGCCCCATTAACTATACAATCATCCCCGACAGAATCGAAACCGGCACATTTATAACAATAGCCGGCATCACAGGCAGCAATATTTTAATAAAGAACTCACGCTACGACCACATAGCGGCCATAGCAGAGAAACTCAGAGAAACCGGAATAATTATAACAGAAGAGGGAGACGCCCTGAGGGTAATCGGCCCTCCAATTGGCACACTCCAACCGGCAGACGTCAGGACAATGCCGTTTCCCGGCTTCCCGACAGACATGCAGGCACAGTTTATCGCCCTTACATCTATGGCCTCAGGCACGAGTATCGTAAGAGAGACGATATTTGAAAACAGATACATGCACGTAGCCGAACTAAAACGCATGGGGGCAAACATAGAAATAGAGGACAACATAGCCACAGTACGCGGCGTACAAAGGCTGCTTGGCGCCCCCGTAATGGCCACTGATTTACGGGCAAGCGCATCGTTGGTCGTAGCGGCCCTTGCCGCTGAGGGTGAGACAATTATAGACAGGATATACCATCTGGACAGGGGCTACGAGAAAATAGAGGACAAAATCTCTAATCTCGGCGGCGATATACGGCGCGTCAAGGGCGGCAGGACATAGTAACTAATACCGTCATGCCCGAATTAAAGGACAAGTTGGAATTAAAAGACATCGTCCTTTTAGGGCGTACGTTTGACGAGTATTTCAGGGCGTTTAATCTTCAGGACATTGACCTGAAAAACGCGAAAATCCTTGACGCCGCATCAGGAGTGAGTTCTTTCTGCGCCGAGGCCGCCTTGCAGGGGTTTAATGTTACCGGTTCGGACAGGATATATTCACTTTCGGCCCCCACAATAGAATCGCGATGCGCGCAAGACCTTGAATTGGTAATGGCGCAAATGCCGGGCGTGTCGCATCTCTACAATTGGGAATATTTTAAAGATGTCGAATCGTTAAAAGCGGCGAGGCAACGGGCGTACAAGCTGTTCGTGGGGGATTTTCAAAGGCAGGGCCACCGCCGCTACATTACCTGTGAATATCCCCATACAGACTTTTCCAACAATCAATTTAGCATAACGCTTATCAGCCATTTCCTGTTTCTCTACGATGGCCGTCTTGATTACGAATTTCACAGAGAGACGATAAAAGAGTGCATGAGGATAACCTCCAAAGAGATTCGAATCTTCCCGATTGTAAATCTGGAAGGCGAACAATCCCCTTACGTAGAGAAAATACTGAACGATGAGGCCTTTTTCGATTGCACGAAAGATATACAAGCAGTGGATTATAATTTTATAAGGAATGGAAACAGGGTGCTCGTAATTTCTGTCTGATTTCAGGGTATCTGTTTGTATTGCGCAATCGAAGGCGCACCATGCTGTGTCGCACCTGACACTTTTGCGCTCCTTTGCCCGCTGAGTTTTCTTTTTCCTATCGCCCGTACTTGTCCAGCCGTCGCTGAAAAAGGCGAAAGTGTTTGGACGTAAGAGTGAGAAGTTGGTTGAATCATCAGGGGAGCATCAGAGGCTTACTCATCTTTTACCGGCGAGCCTCAATAGCTCCTTGCGGATGAACTTTGAGTCCGCCCTGCCGTAGCCGGCACACCCCAGCACATATATGAGTTTTTCTAAATCTCCCTCCGACCAATCTGTCGTGGAGCCGCGCCTCGTAAGCGTACCCTGCACGTATGGGGTATGGGCGGCAAGGAATTTTTCAAGTATCGCGGTGGCACCCTCATCCCACTGCTGCTCGTTTCTGACGATCAGGTCCCAGTCCAGCACCCAGACCTTGATTGTGCTGTCGTCGTAGGCGGAGATTGCGTAGCGCCCGTCCATGCTTATTGAGACCGCGTTTACGCCCACTACGTGTCCCTTAAATATCCTCAGGCACTGCCCTGTTTCGGTGCTCCAAATCCTGAATGTACTGTCGAAACTCCCCGAAATAACATGCTGTGCGTCCGCGGTAAACGCCACTGAGGTTACCCGCGCCGTATGCCCTTCAAGGTTCATAATGTTGCGTCCCGAGGCAATGTCCCATATTTTTGCGGTCTTATCGTCGCTTCCCGATACGGCATAGCGACCGTTTAAACTTATCGCTACGGAATTAACAGGGGCGCTATGGCCGCTAAAAGTACCTAAAAGGCCAAGGAACTCCACAGTGGTCATCTCACATTGTTTTATTACACAGTCCTCGCCCGCCGACAGCAGCATCCTGTTATCCAGGCTCAGCGCTACCGCAAGGACAGGGGCAGAGTGTTCCTTAAATGTTTTCAGACAACTGCCTGAGAACAAATCCCACACCTTGACGGTCTTGTCGTCGCTTCCCGACACGGCAAGTTTGCCATCCGGCGTAATACAAACGGCATTGACCCTTGCTTCGTGTCCTTTGAGTGTCTTAAGCAGACGCCCCTTTGCGGTCTCCCACAAACGAACTGTCTTGTCGAGGCCGCCCGATAGGGCATAACTGCCGTCAGCGCTCAGACAGACAGATTTTACCCCTTCAAAGTGCCCCTTGAAGGCCAACGCGGGGCTACTCTGCCGGACTTCCCGTATCCTAAGCGTCTTATCCATGCTGCCGGACAGGATAAAGCGGTTGGCATCGTCAATGCAGACAGAGGTCACAGCGCTGTCGTGCCCCTTAAAAGTAAAGGCCTCCCATCCTCCGGCGAGGTTCTTGTGCGGAAACACACTGTAGAGCCGCGTCCACATGTCAATTGCCTCAACTGTCCTGCTATAGCCCTTTTGAGAGCGTGCCTTTCTGATGTGCCCGGCTGCCTTGACATAATCCAGTGAAGCCAGCGATTGCCTGGCAAGGGAGAGTTCACTGCTGTATGCCGCCATCGCCGAAAAGGCAGTTTCGCTCTTTAACACCAGAGACAGCATCATCGGGGCGCGGTAACTCTCTTTTTCACTCTGAAGATCCCAGAACATGCACTCGTTGCCCATGCCGTTTGAGGCGAAGTACTTGCCGTTTACTGACATATGGACGAAACTTGCCGGTGTCTGATGCCCCTCAAAGGTGCGCAGACAGCGCTTAGAGGATAAATCCCACAATCGGACTGTCTTGTCCTGCCCCCCGGAGAGGGCATATCGTGAATTCCAGCTCAAAACCACGGACAGTACCGGCTCGGCGTGCCCGTATAAGGCCTTTTGATACTGCCGGTTGCGAAAATCCCATAGCCTTAACGTATTGTCCGCACAGGCGGCAATAAAATAATTCCCGTCTTTGCTGAGACAACTCGAATTGATTGGACTGTTCTGTTCCTTAAACACATGCAGACATTTCAGCGACTGGACATTCCATATCCTCGCTGTGCCGTCAAGGCTGCCCGATATCACGTGCTGCCCGTCGTTGGTAACTGCCACAGATGTAACAGCGCCCCTGTGCCCGGCAAAGGAACGCAGATAGTTGCCGGAGTTTATATCCCATAGTTTTATCGTCTCATCGGCGCTCCCTGATATGGGATATTTGCCGTCAGGGCTGAGGTATACCGAGGTTACATCACCCGCGTGCCCCCTGAAATGATAGAGCGTACTGCCAGTGGATATATTCCACACACGTACGGTTTTGTCGTCACTGCCGGATATGGCATATCTGGCGTCGCTGGTGATGCTGACCGCTAAGACGCCCCCAGTGTGTCCAGACAACGTTTTCACGCACTGGCCGGTTGCCGTATCCCATAACCTGAGCTTTTTGTCCATACTGCCCGTGAGGGCAATGCGTCCATCGTGGCTTAGACTCACTGATGTTACAGTGGCCATGTGGCCTGTGAAAGTCCTCAACAGCCTTCTTGAGGCGGGGAGTTCATCCCGTGCTGTGGCCAGTGCGGCAGCCGCCTCTTCTATATTGCCGTATGTGGCGATAATGTTCTCAAGGTAGTTTATGGCCGATATGCAGTCGCTCCTCTCTAAGTGCACAAGGGCAAGCAGGTACTGCGGCGTCCAGTCGTCGCTGTGTGAACGTTGTACCTCTTCGAGTTCTCTGATGAGTATATCATCGGTTATTTTAGCGTTTCTCCAGTTTATTAGGCCAAGGTTATAAGAGGACTGCGGGTGGTGTGGCTGGATTGTTATGGCCTCCTGCCAGAGCTTTTCCGCCTCCTCGTCTCTGCCTAAATCAAGGAGTGAGACCGCCCTGTTGTTAAGGCTGTCGGCGGTTGCGCTGTTTGACTGAGGCATCAGCCTTGGATACGGAGCTGAGGTTATTTCCTGATATATCCCGATTAAAGTCTCTGCGATTACCTGCATACTATCAGGGCGTTGCGATGGATTAAGGTTAAGACAGCTCTGCAATAGCCCGGAAATCTGCGGAGGTATAGGGGGAAGGAAGGCGTGGGGATTTTCGGCCTGGTTGTCAATATGGTAGGCCAGCGCCTCGGCGGCGACCGTGCCGGATGGCCAGGTCACCTCACCCGTAAACATTGCCAGTATTGACACAGCCCACGACCATACGTCTGTCTTCAATGACAGAGCGCCCCTGTTGGCCTGTTCAGGGGAACAAAAGGCCGGGGTCATGCCGGATTGGACAGGGTTGCTCTTTTCACCGTCCTCTTCCACCATCCTGCCATTGTAGTCTGAGACGACCTTGGCGAGTCCAAAGTCCGTCACCTTTGCGGTTCCCTCTGAGGTAATCATTATGTTTGCCGGTTTGATGTCTCTGTGGATAAGGCCTTTTTCGTGCGCATACTGAAGGCCCCATGCAATTTGAATAGAAACATCTATGATTTTTTCAAGCTCAGTTAATTTCCCATCGTGTATCCAGTCGTTTAAATTTCCCCCGTTGACGTACTCGGCAAAGACTCGTGGAATGCCATCAAGCTCCCTGACATAGTAGCAGCTTACAATGTGCGGATGCAGGCCGAGGTTTACCCATGTCTCAGCCTCCGCCTGAAAGCCCTTTGAGCCGCCAGAGCGCGCAAGCTCTGAGGGCTTTGGGCTTTTCACGGCAAGGTCAACATTCCAGCCCCTGTGGCGTACCTTGTACACCTTGCCCATACCACCTTCGCCCAAAAATCCCGTAATCTCGTAAAGATTAAGTATTACTTCCCCGATGCTCCAGTCGCGGGAGCCGCGCTTGTCAATTAAGACACCGCCGGTGGATCCACCGGAGGAGTAGTCAGCGGGCGGCTCTTTGAACTTTTCGATGCGAAACGTCTTGCCGCACTTCCTGCACTTTGCCGGTTTCCCGATAAACGAGTCAGATACGTTATATTTAGCCCCGCAATTGGAACACGCCGTAAGTATCATCATCACTCCCTAACATGAAACCTTTGCCTGATTAAATGGCGGAATAATTTACATTGTTTTATCATTAACTGGGGCATACCAATAATATATGGCCTCCGTCTCATCTAATCCCTTCAGGTGGTACGAACCTATGGGCATGGCCTTTATTTTCAGGTCAGGACTTAACGTATTCCAAAAGCTCTCTGTCATAAGAATAAGTTCACGGCGGTTTGTGTTTATGAGGAATGAGTTTACTTTCTCCTCTTTGTGGCGCAGGTCCTCCACAGAGAACACTGCGTGCGCGTTTCTGCCGGTTCGCTCTCCTTCCTGAGTAAGGCGCACCGGACCCCAGTGAAGGGCGATGCTTATCTGAACAGGGATTCTTATGTAGCGCTGTATACCGGGCGAGAGTTTTAAAGCCGCGCTGATAGCACTATCCGCCGACCCGAATGTGGCGAAGAAACCGTCTCCCGTGCATTTCAAAAATGGATGTTTTTCGTTCTGAAGCACCTTGTCGAGCATTTGTCCGAGGGCGGAGATGACCTTCACGAGGACAGTGTCGCCCTGTCTGACAATCTTCGTTGAGCCTACGATGTCCACTACGAGCAGGGCCTCCGTACGTTCTTCAAAAAACTCACTCGGAGGGATTAAAATACTCCCCTCTGAGGCATATGCCTCATCAAACAGGCCCTCGGCCTGAGTCCCTGACTCCGACGGGATTACCCCCAGACGCGTCCTCCCTATGGCAATCCATGACGGCACTGGCAGCGGTTGTACGCCTTTGAAACGATGCCCGTTGAGATATGTCCCGTTTCTGCTGTCTGTATCCTCTATAACCAATGAATTTTCAACAACCTTAATTATACAGTGTTTACGGGAGACAGTCTTATCCCATTTTAAGGCAAGGTCGTTATCTGAGCTTCTTCCAATGGAAAAAGACGGGTGCTTGACGGGCATACAAAAATTAGATGGCTGCTTGTCTAAATCAACGACAAACGCGTAGGGTTGCCGGTCTACGGTGTGGGCGGCCAGAGTGCTGCCACTGTACTGTGCCGCACTGCCCCCGGTAAACTCTACGGTCTCCATAGAGCTGAAATCGTCTTCACTGGCACGGCCTTTAGAGGGCGGGGTGGTGCACTCAACTAACACTACGGTTATGTTATCTATACCACCGGCACCGTTGGCAGCGGCCACCAGCTCATTGCAGGCCGTTTGAAGATTGCGGTGTTTGTTCAGAATTGCCACTATGGCACTGTCGTCAACCATGCCGGTAAGGCCGTCGCTGCACAACAGGAATTTATCGCCCGGAAGGGTTTTTGTCACCTTGATGTCTGGCATTACATCGCCCGACATGCCGATACATCGGGTTATTTTCCCTCTGGCGGGGTGTTTTGCCGCCTGTGAAGGGGTAATCTCCCCTGAGTCTATTAGTACCTGCACTACGGAGTGGTCTACGGTCAACTGGGAGAAACTGCCGTTTCTGAGCAGGTACACGCGGCTGTCGCCCATGTGGGCGATGAGCGCCAAATCGTCTTTTATAATGGCCAGCACTACGGTTGCACCCATGCCCGACAGCCCGGCCTTCGACTTGCTAAGCGAACGAACCTGTTCGTTTAACTCCGTAAAGGCAAGCGTAAGCCCCTCTTCGGCCTGAGGCGATTGGAGGTTGCCGATGTTTTTGAGATTCCTCTGAAGAAGGGCGGGAAGGATGTCCACTACCATCTTTGACGCCATATCCCCCGCCGCGTGCCCTCCCATGCCGTCTGACACGATATACAGCCCGTATTCACTGTCAACCGTCCAACTGTCTTCATTTCTTTTTCTTACATGTCCTTTGTCTGACAGCCCGGCAAAGATGGTCGCCTTATTCATAGCGCCTCTTCCAGGGCACGCTTAAATGCCGCGGCAGTCTTAAACGTTATTTCAGGCCGGTCAACTAAGGCCATGTCTATGACGCCAGCCAGCTTTTCAGGAATCGCCGGGTTCCTCTTTTGAATCGGAACGCAAGAGGTTTGAAGCACTATATACCATGGGTCCTTTCCCTTTGGGAAGTCCCTTGGGAAACGTCCGGTTAAGAGAAAATAATATGTCGCCGCCATTGCCCACACGTCCGCCTCTGGCTTTGAGTACTTGAAGTTGATAACCTGCTGTCTTGCCATAAACACGGGAGTGCCGGCGGCGGAGCCCGTCCGCGTATAGCCGCTCAGGCCGGCGGCGTCAAAGGCCTTGCCAAGCCCGAAGTCGGCAATCTTGGCAACACGCCCTTGTGGAGTATCGGTATAAAATATATTCGACGGCTTAATATCCCTGTGGACAAGGCCGTTTATTGTAATTATGCGGCCATCTGTGAGTTTGATGTTTGGGATTTCAATGTTATGGGCGTATATCAACCCATCAAGCGCCTGCAATATGATGCGCGTGGCCTCGTCAACCGACAGCTTCCCGCCCTGCCGCGCCATTATCTTATCCACACTTCCACCCTCGCAGTACTCCAGCGTAAAGTAAAACGTGCCCTGAGAGTTTCCATAGTCAAGCAGTCCTACCACGTTGGGATGTTTCAGGTGTTTGGTGTTTTCCACTTCCCGTAGGAACATCTCCCTTGCGCGGTCATTTACGGCGGCGCTTGAGAGCATGACCTTCAGGGCTACTTTAAGCCCCGTGCCAGCCTGCTCAGCTAAATACACGGCACCCATGCCGCCCTTGCCAAGCTCACTGATTATCTTATATCCTTTTATGCTTACAGTGTCGTCTTCCTCTTCTTGTTTTATTAATTGCAGGGGATTTTCAACACAAGCGGCACACAATATACTACTGTCGTCCAGGTCAGCGGAGAATTCTCTGCCGCAGTTGGTGCAGCGTTTTGCCTCCGCCCCGTCGTCTTTCTTAACCGCGGCGGCGGTTTCTTTGCCCTTACACTCTGCGCATACATACGAACCATCCCGGGGTAAAGTATCCCCGGCGTCTGCCTCTTTCAAACAAACTGAACACGTCAAAGGAACAAAGACAGAGACACGAAACACTGTCATGCCAAGCCTTATAGTGTCGCCGTCTTTGAGATCATACTCAGGGAATTTCGCCTTTAGCGCCTCTTTATGTGCTATATTTCTATCACGCTGCCCTATTTTCTTACCGTTTACGAATGTGCCATTGAGGCTTCCAAAGTCACGAACCCTCATGCCCGGCGGGTTTATGTCAAGCAGACAATGGTGGCGGGATATTGTGCTGTGGTCTTTGTCATCAGGAAGGCGCGGGTAACAGTCAACGCCACGCCCGACGATGCACGTGGTACGTTCTGTAAAAATATACTCCTTCCCCTTTAACGACCCATCTGTGACCTTAAGAACTATTTTAGCTGGCAAGGCTCAATAACCTCAGTCATATCTCCGCCATACCGAACGCACCCTGCGCCGGACACATCATGCACACCCTAAATGGCCGCTTTTTCAGTTACCACTATAACAGAGCGATTTAAATATTGTCAATGCCGCGAATCAGGGCAAACGCATTAGAAATTGCCCCCCTTATTTTTGTCATTCCGGCTTGTCCGGAATCGTGCGCCTGTGAGTGTGCAT
>NZ_JBJUSG010000002.1:0-70969 GCF_046044395.1 Candidatus Magnetominusculus dajiuhuensis
CTTAAAGCACGGGGGCTTTTAACTCTTTTCGCTTCTCTATGTCGGTTATAGGGTTTATTGGTAAGAAGTTAAACTGCCAATTACTATGTTTATTAAAGCAGTCTGGCTCGGCGGGCCTTATGCGAATATCAACCGCCCCTTTGGCTGCGCAACAGCACGTCCTGATTCTTTTGCCGTATCAATCCACTCTGCAATAATTATTTCTATATTTGATAGTGCCTCCTGATAAGTGCAACCATCTGCCGCACATCCGGGCAGTTCAGGCACCTCGGCTATGAAGGAGTCATCCTCATCGCTCCAATAAATAATTATTTCATATCTACTCATCATCTTTTCCATAAATACCCCCTCTTTGTTCAATTTTATATCCCTGATAACTCGTCTTAATGATATGGGAAGGGTGGGGGAAAGTCAAATGTTCTTTAAAAATTTCCTAAATTTAATAAACCGCAGTGAGGCAGATTATCCAGAAGACGGGTGATTGGCCTGTTACTTTAACAAGCCAACAATTCTGCCAATAATGATGAGGGCATCCTTATTGGTTAAGAGCGTGACAAAAAGAAGGATTAGAAAATATACCTTTATTTTCCAGTCCATGGCGGTTAATCTCTCGTTAAGCCTGCCTTCACCGGCGGTAATTCTCTCATTGAGCCTACCCTCTAACTTTGCTATATCCTCTTTAGTGGATAGTTCTTTAGTTAACTCATCTTTAATCTCCGCCTTCTTTTGAATAACTAAGGCTTCTGCCCTTTTTTCAATAGCGTCAAGAGAGGCAGTCAGGATTTTCCCAACTGCACGGGCATCTTCTCTGCCGACCTTCTGCTCAAGCAAGTCATAAACCTCTATCGGTAATGTCGCAGCCATAATTCCATTATAATTCAACAACACAGAGGAAATCAATACGCTCAGACCTGCCGTATTGCCGTTTGTCATACCGTTTTGAAAAAAAAACTACCCAGCGCATAACGCCATAATGCTATAATACCCTGCCGATGGCACAGGTCAGGAGTAGGAAGAAATACCCGGAGGACAAGTAAACACTATGACACACTCTGCTATTACTGAACGATTCACGAAAATTAAAGAGGAAGGCGGCGGCAAAAAGGCCTTCATTCCATATATCATGGCCGGTGAGCCGTCGGTGTCAGAAACGGTGGACATCGTCATGGAGCTGGAGGCTATGGGGGCTGATATTGTCGAGCTTGGAGTACCGTTTTCTGACCCGGTGGCCGATGGGCCTACTATACAACGCGCCGCTATGAGCGCCCTGTCCAGGGGGGTGACGCTTCGCAAGGTCATTGATATGGTAAAAACCATCAGGCAAAAGTCCCTGATTCCCATTGTCTTAATGACGTATTTTAATCCCGTACTAAAGTTTGGGCTTGGCAATTTCGTTGAGGCCGCCCTTAGCAACGGCGTTGACGGCATAATAATACCGGACTTGCCGCCTGATGAAGAGGTTGATTTTACGGCCTCCTGCCACAAGGGCGGCCCAGATACTATTTTTCTGCTTGCCCCAACATCCACAGACAAAAGGATTGGCCTCGTTTCCAGGCAGTCGCGGGGATTTATCTATTACGTATCGTTAACCGGCATCACAGGGTCGGCAATCGCAATTGATGACTCTCTTAAGGCGCGCATAGAAAAGATTCGCACTATATCGAAAAAACCGGTGGCAGTCGGCTTCGGCGTAAAGACAAAGGATGAGGCGGCGGCGGTTGCGGCAATTGCCGACGGGGTCATCGTAGGCAGCGCCATAGTCAAGGCCATTGGACAAGGACAAGAAACATTTCGTACGCTCGTGAAATCCCTAAGGGCGGCAATATAGAGCCATATGCCCTGGTTTAAAAAGACAAAAGAGATAACACAAGGCCGTGCCGTATCGAAGAAAGTTAAAATCCCCGAAGGGCTTTGGGTCAAGTGCGCCGACTGTAAGGAAATCGTATATAAAAAGGAATTCGAGAAAAATCTGAAGGTCTGCCCTAAGTGCAACTACCACAGCCGAATTGGTGTCAGAGAGCGTATAAATCTCACAGCGGACGCGGGGAGTTTTGTCGAACTTGCCCCCGAACTGCAGTCCTGTGACCCGCTTGAGTTTACCGATACAATATCATATGAGCAGCGGATAAAAACAAACCAGTCAAAGGCCGGCCTGAAAGACGCTGTAACAGCCGGCACGGCGACGATTAATAAACACCCTGCTGTCATAGCGGTGATGGATTTTTCCTTCATGGGTGGGTCAATGGGGAGCGCCGTGGGTGAGAAAATGGCGAGGGCTGCTGAGGCGGCCATAGAAAACCGCCTTCCTCTTGTAGTGTTTACATCGTCTGGCGGGGCGCGAATGCAGGAGGGGATCTTTTCGCTTATGCAAATGGCAAAGGTCTCAGCCGCCGTAGGCCGTCTTAAAAATCATCCCCTGCCCTATATTACCGTCCTGACTGACCCTACGTTTGGCGGGGTGAGCGCCAGCTTTGCCATGCTTGGCGATGTCATCATAGCAGAGCCAAAAAGCCTTATCGGATTTGCCGGCGCACGGGTAATCCAGCAGACCATTAACCAGCAGCTCCCTGACGATTTTCAACAGGCCGAGTTCCTCCTCAAAAAAGGTCTTATTGACATGGTCGTCCACAGGAGGGATTTGAAGGCGGCCATAGCAAGGCTCATCAGAATCCTGATGGGCGGCCCAAAAGATACCCGGGACAAAAATGCCTGACCACAGATATGAAAAAGCGGTATCCTATCTCTATAGCCTTCAAAAGTTCGGGATTAAACTAGGCCTTGCCAACATCACCCATATATCTGACCTGCTTGCCGCTCCTCAAACCGCCTATAAAACAATCCATGTCGCCGGCACTAATGGCAAGGGTTCAACGTGCGCTATGCTTCAGGGGATTCTGATGGAAAAGGGTTATAAGACGGGGATTTTTACGTCGCCTCACATGGTTAGATTCACTGAGCGTATTAAGGTAGACGGCGGGGAGATATCTCCTGATGATGTGGTTGCCCTGACCGAGGAGATAAATCAGGCCATCAGTGGCGTTGACGGCCTAACCCCGACTTTTTTTGAGTTTGTAACGGCAATAGCGTTTTTATATTTCAGGAAGCAGGGAGTTGATTGGGCGGTCTTTGAAACGGGTATGGGAGGGCGTTTCGACGCCACGAATATAATTATGCCGGAGGCGTCTGTAATAACTAATATCAACATTGACCACAGGGAATTCCTTGGAAATACGATAGAGGAAATAGCGGTGGAGAAGGCCGGAATAATCAAAAGAGGGACGCCCGTGATAACCACGTCACAGACGCCGGGCGCGCTTGGCGTGATAAGACAAAAGGCAGCGCAGCAAAACGCCCGGCTGGAGGTTTTCGGTGAAGACTTCGACGCGCAGCCCATAAGGCAGGACATCACAGGGACGACGTTTAAATATCGCGGCGGCAGCGGGATTGAGGCGCTGACAATCCCATTTACCGGTGGGCATCAGGTGGAAAACGCCGCATGTGCCGTGCGTTGCGCCGAGTTATTATTTAATTCCACAGAGGGCATTGAGTCGGCCCTGCGGGGCATTAAGTGGCCGGGCAGGTGCGAGCTGGTCAGACACGCCGGTATGGATGTGCTGCTTGACGGCGCGCATAATCCGGCGGCGGCCGCCGCTCTCTCTTCAACCCTTCACGATTTATATTTAAGGCAGTCGTTTTCGGAGGTCATTCTGATTTTTGGAGCAATGGCCGATAAGGACACGGTGGGAATGCTAAGGGCGCTCATGCCAACGGCCAACACACTAATCCTCAGCGCACCGTCCTATGAGAGGGCAGCACGGCCGGAGGTACTCCTTGAGATGGCAAAGGAATTCTCCACATCCTCAACGCCAGCCCTCTGCACTGCCCCATCCATACGTGAGGCCATTAAAATGGCCGGACAGTTTTATAAACAAGGCGGCTTAGTCGTAATAACCGGTTCGTTTTATACCGTTGGTGAGGCAAAAGAGGCGATGGGGCAGCGTCCACTATTAAAAGAACTTGCGGAGTTTAAATAGCTATGGGCGATTATTTACTCATAGGCATAGGCGGGGCAGTTGGGGCGATTGCCAGATATGCCCTGGCCCTCTGGATAACAGGGAAATGGGGCAGGGTGTTTCCCCTTGGGACGTTCGTAATAAACATAAGCGGGAGTTTTCTGATAGGGTTTGTTATGTCCATACTTGCCGCAAGGAATATAATAGACCCACAGTGGAGGCTGCTCATTGTGGTGGGGTTTCTTGGGGGCTATACGACATTTTCGGCGTTTGAATTCGAGACTGGCACACTGCTCAAACAAGGAGAGTCGTTAGCCGCAATGCTCTATGTGGCGTTGAGTGTCATCGTTGGGTTTATCGCCCTTAGAATCGGCGACGCCCTCGGCAAGTCCATTTAATTTCATGCTTTAAGGAGTGAGACATGGAATATGTGCCGGTGTGTCCGATGTCCGACATTAAAAGGATTTTGTTGCTGACAGATTGTGCCGGGTGCAGTGAAGGGGCAATTGGAGAGGCGATAAAACTGTCATCAAGGTGTGAAGCCGAGCTTTACGCGATGGCTGAGGTGAGTTCAAGCCCGGACTACGAAATGATTTCGCCCCATGACTTTCAGCAGATGGAGAGGCAGACCGCCGCACGTCTGGATTCGATTAAAAAGACGGCACAGCGTTGCGGCGTCGCTTGTGAGGTAATACTTTTCCACGGGGAAAGTACATACAATGATGTGGTGCAACAGGTAAAAAGGCTTAACATAGACCTAATAGTTCTTGAAAGGCATGAATATAAAGGTTTTATAAAGTGGTTAATGCGGGGGGTTGTGGTAAACATTGTAGGGGTTGCGCCGTGTAGGGTGCTGGTCGTTCCTAAGGAGGCACGCATAGAAGGAAAGAAGGTGCTTATAGCAACCGACGGCTCAAGACATAGTATGGCAGCGGCAGCCGAGGGAGTTGGAATTGCGAAACGCTTAGGCAGCGGTATAATAGTCCTGTCCTGTGTTGCCAATAGCGGCGGCGATGAGTTATCAAAGGCGATATCAAATATTGATATAGTCTGTAAAATGGCCGAAGGTATTTCTTCTGTGGAGACACTGACGCCCGAGGGCAGGCCATACGAGGCCATCGTGGAGGCCGCAAGCACCAAAGGCGCAGACCTTATAGTTATGGGCAGCTATGGAAAAACCGGAATAAAAGAACTCCTCATGGGCAGCACAACAGAAAAGGTAATAGGCCATGCCGCATGCGCGGTTTTGGTGGTCAGAGACAGAAGACAAGAAAAAGTTGGACAGGGATAGGATAGCGGCGGCCGCGCATGCCATTATTAAAAACCTATTGAGTTAACGGCAACAGGGCAATGTATCGTGATTGGCGGAATTAAGGGGACATAATACTGAACTATTGACAGAGATACAAATCAATCTTGCAATTGGTGTACTTTATATGGTACTCTATCCTTAGAGGTTTGATGGTGAGCGAAAAGCGGCTGAAAGAGATACCCGTTATCTTTTATCGTACATCGCTTGGTGCTGAGCCGGTCAGGGACTGGTTGCGCGACTTGCCGGGTGGCGACAGGCGCACAATCGGGTTTGATCTTGCAACTATGCAGGTTGCATGGCCCGTAGGAATGCCGTTGTGCCGTTGCCTTGGCAGCGGATTGTGGGAACTGCGCAGCACTCTACCAAGCCATAGAACCGCGCGGCTACTTTTTTTTATGTACAAAGGACAGCTTGTAGTTTTACACGGCTTTATCAAACAAACACAGAGAACGCCAAAAGACGAACTCGAATTAGCACGCAGACGAATGAAGGAGGTTGAGACATGAGCGATCAGCATCTAGGGTCAACGCTTGATGACTTTCTGCACGAGGAAGGTTTGTACAACGCCGCAAAGATGGAGGCGGCTACTCGCGTGATTTCGTGGCAGATTGCCGAGGAAATGCGCAAGAAGGGAATTACCAAGCAGGAAATGGCTAACCTCATGCACACAAGCCGCACTCAGGTTGACCGTATTGTCAAGGCAAGGGGCAATGTGACAATTGAGACGCTGCAACGCGCCGCCGCGATTATTGGGCGGGAACTTCGCCTTGAGTTGGTTTAGCTAATGAGTAAAAGGCGTCAGGTCTTAAAATGTGACATAATGGAAACAGGAATAAGAGGCGCAGTCCTTTAGCCCGCCATCCCGTACTTGCAGCAGGGGCATCCTCTGATTACAGTTGGTATAAAGCATATTCAACCGTAATTTATTAATATTATATAGGTTTATCTATCACATAAAAAGCCCTGTCAATATCTTCATGATTATTAAAGGCGTGTGCCGAGATTCTCAGGTATTGGCCACCCCTTAATGAGCAGACGATGTTGTTGTCCAACAGGTTTTTCATGATTAGTGCCGGCTTGGGCGAGGACGGCTTAAAGGTTGCTATTCCTGCCTCTGGCAATTTCCAAGCAATTTCTATACCGCACAGTATTGGATATGTCCCTATTGTTTTGGAAAACCTTCCACTACTTCGTTCAATTCGATTGTAAACACAGCCCATCCATTGATATTTTTTGTGCTTATTTTTCCTCCTAAAACGTCTTCCACTATCATCTTCGACATGTACAGCCCTATCCCCGTGCCTTTTTCCCCTTCCTTCGTTGTGAAATAAGGGTCGAATATCCTGTCTATTATCTCATCGGGAATTCCGCCGCCGTTGTCGCTTATCTCCATCCTGAGCGTACCGCCGTCCCTGTAGGCATCGACGCGGATTATTCCCTCTTCGGCCTCATCTGTTAAACCCTTTTTTTTATCTACTATGGCGTCCTTGGCATTGCTTATGATGTTCAGAATGACGTGCGAGAAATAGTTCTTATACGACGTTATCGTGGTAGCGGTGCAAGGGACTACCTCTGCGTAATGGTTGAAGGACTTATCGTGTATGTGACATGTGATCTGGTAGCGTATTGAGTTGGTTTTAAACTGGTGTGAAAGTAATGAAAACACATTCGCGGCGATTTCGATCAGATCGAATGTCTCTTTTTCCTTGGCTGGCTTGAAGAAGTTTTTAAAATCGTTTAGCGTACTGGACATGAAATCTATCTGTATCAGTGCTCCCTTTACCGTATTATTGAGATAAGTGTCGTCAAGCTCTTTATAATCCCACGCATCCCTGATGTCCTGGATGAGATAGCTGATGTTGCTCAGGGGCTGCCTCCACTGATGCGCCACAGCGGCCATCATCTCGCCCATGGCCGCCATCTTTGACTGTTGCATAAGCATATTCTCCTGAGCTATACGCTTGGCAGTTTCCTGAGACAATCTTTCCAGCATGTTGTTGAACTGGAGGGCAAGCTTCGCTGCTTCGTCTTCGCCGCTGACCTCGGCGCGAAGTCGTAAATTCCCTGTCTGCACGGCATCGGCGACCTTCGCAATGGTATACAGTCGGCGGGTCATGTAGCGCGCAGTGAGCGTGACCAGCAGGGTGCTCAGCACAATTGCTATCAGCGCGTAGGCTATGCCGTTGACCACCGCATCGTGCAGCCTGTCATGTATCTCCTGATAATCCAGGCCGATGCGTACCCAGCCGATGTGTCTACCGGCCATCATGATGGGACTGGCAACATCAACAAGGCTCTTGTTGTGCTGCAGCAGTCTTACTTTGGCTTCCTGCGGCAGGTCGCTCAGATACAGTCCGCGCTTACTCTCATCGTTGTGGGCCAGCACCTCCCCATGCAAATTGAGCACAATGATATACTGCATACCGGGAAACTGAGTGAGGCCATTGACGATTTCCTGTAAGCCGCTGTAATCCCGCGATGCCACCCAAATGGCCGAAGACATCCCCACGCTGCTCGCAAGAGAGCGCGCCCGGTCGGCTTGCTTGTCAATCAACGCGACGAGCTGGCGATTGGTCATATCCCATACGAACAGCGCCATGCTCAAAGAGACCACCAGCACAATGCCAAGGGTAAGTTGACGGCGCAAGGTGGCCGTCAAGAGCCGTTTCAACCGGTTTAACATCACTTTTTCTCCACAGGGCGTACTTCCTTCTCGAAGCGTGCAACATATTGCCTGACCACGTCGTAGTCTGAGTCATCAGCGGTATGAAAGCGCGCAGTCTCCATGTTGGCAAGTATCTTCGTTCCTTCCGGCGTCTTCGGCAGATCAATCAGGGCCTGCCGCAGCCCCTGACGCACGGACTCCGGGACATCGTCCCGTACCATTACTGAATTGTTCATTAATGACGGAGTTTCCCAGATTACCTTGAGCTGGGCAGCCTCCACGGGATGTTCCCTCTGGAATATCCGCCATGGTGGCGGCCAGGTGCAGCCAGCAGCGGATTGGCCAAGATAGACGTTCATGATGGATGATTCCTGCGATCCAACGTAGATGTTCTGGATGTCCTTGTTAATGTTGATGCCCTTGCCGTGCAGAAAATACTGCGGCATCATGGCGGCCGCCAGGGCCGTGGGCGATGGGTAACTGACCACCTTGCCTCTTAGATCATCTGGTGTCCTGATGCCGCCGTCCTTGCGCACGATGATGAGGCCCTTGAAGTCTTCCGCATCGCCCCACATCGCGATGACGTGATACCCAATCTTAATGGCCTCAAGGGTCTGCCAGGGGTTGGGCATCAGGATTGATGGTTCGCGTCTTCGGAACTTCTGCTCAAAGGCCTGGTAGTCACGCGAGGCTTCCAGTTCTATGTGCGCCTCCGGCACCTGACGATTCAGGTAATCCACGAGCGGCTGGAAGAAGGTATTGAGTTTTGTCGGATTGTAAAGGGGATGAGGTACCAGACGATAGCCAGTCACCGGACTATCAGCCGGTGTGGCGCTGTACTGCAGCACCTTTGGCACGGGTTTCTGCTCGCAGGAGGTGAGGGAAATCAGGGTAAGCAGTAAAGTGCACCCAATTGTCATGACCATTTTATTCCGAGTTATATGTGTACAGACAATGCCTTCTTCCATCTTGCCACCCCGTGAATTAAATGGCTTCATAACATAATGATAGCCTGAACTAAAGAATGAAGTCAATGACAGCGTGAGGAGCTGTCCTTTAGCCCGCCATCCCGTACTTGCAGCAGGGGCATCCTCTGATTACAGTTGGTATAAAGCATATTCAACCGTAATTTATTAATATTATATAGGTTTATCTATCACATAAAAAGCCCTGTCAATATCTTCATGATTATTAAAGGCGTGTGCCGAGATTCTCAGGTATTGGCCACCCCTTAATGAGCAGACGATGTTGTTGTCCAACAGGTTTTTCATGATTAGTGCCGGGTTGCCCGACGATGGCTTAAATGTCGCTATTCCTGCCCTGTCTTTTGGGTCTGATGGCGTGAGGACTTCAAATCCGCGTTTTTCGGCCTCGTTTATCGTGTATGAAGACAACTCCAAGACACGCCTTTCGATTGCCTCTATACCAAAACTCAGGAGCATGTCAAGGGCGGCGTTAAAGGCCATTATCCCAAGCACCATCGGGCTTCCATCAAGGTATTTATCGGCGGTTGGCGCGTAGTCCTGATTAAAGTCCTCAAAGTCAAATGGGTTTATTACGCCAAACCAGCCCTTGCACGCCGGTTGCACTATCTGAAGCGCCCTCTCTGACGCCCACACAAGCCCTACACCCTCAGGGCCGCACATCCACTTATGCCCGTCCGCGCTTAACCAATCTATTTGCATCTCCTGCACATCCATCGCGGCAGCCCCAATGCCCTGAATGCCGTCAACTACTAACAATATATCGTTTTCCCTGCAAAACCGGCCAAGTTCGCTGATGGCCGCCTTCTGCCCGGACAGGTATTGGACCCAACTGATGGCGATGACTTTCGTGTATTTATCGCATGTTCTATAATAATCCTCAAGTGTCACCTTATATTTTTGTGACTTCACAATCTTCACCTCGACACCATTTTTATCGCGCAGAGACAACCACGGCAGCCGATTTGCCGGAAACTCACAATCGGCTATCACAACGCCGTCTCCTTTTTGCCACGGGTAGCCTAAAATGAATGTCTGAATGCCGTGGGTCGTGTTTCTCGAAAAAAATATCTGCTCTGGTGTGCCACCAACTATCGCGGCGGCATTCTTCTTTGCCCCGGCAATAATGGCGTTGTAGTCATACGTGACACACTGCCCAAGGTCAGCCCATTCCTTTACGGCCTCTCTGACAGGCCCGGACACCATCGCCACCCCCGCAGAGTTCAGAAACACACACTGATTGAGACCTTTAAACATTGCCCTGAATTGTTCATACCATGCTTGTTCAGACATTTTTTTATTCTCCTTTAGTTTATTGGCCGTTTGCTGAGTCTGCAATAAGTTTGAGATTGCGTGCGGCGTCTTCATTGCCAGAGTCAAGGGCAAGCGCCCTCCTGAAATATGCGGTGGCCTCGTTTAACCTTCCCATGTTCATCAGGGCCACACCGGCCCCGTTGTATGCCTCAGGCATTGTCGGCCTCGCCATTATGGCCTTTATAAAAACTTCATGTGCCTCATTAAGTTTTTCCCGCCTCAGCTCTAACATGCCCAGGTGCAGGAGAGCCTCGGCATAATCTGGTTTTATCAGAACTGCCACCTTCAGCGCGGACTCTGCCTCGCCGAACCGCCCTTCAATATTGAGCGCGTACCCAAGGCTGTAATACGCGAAATAGCTGTCTGTGGTGACAGCCGCCGCCCTCGTAAATAGCGTCACGCTGTTGCGCCAATATTTTAATTGGTGATTGGTCAGAATAATACATATGACTACGGCGGCAGCCGCGGTATTTGCCGCAATCCGTCTTATCACACCGGCAGAGTATGCCCCGGTCGGCACCGCCATTGACAATATAATAAACAAGCCAACATAGGGCATATACGTATATCTATCGGCCATATAGGAAATCCCCACCTTTACCGCCCCAATCGTCGGCATAAGCGTCAATATGTACCAAAACCACCCTGTAAAAAACCACGGTCTCCTCCTCATAGCCGCAATCGCAAATATCGAAACCGCCACAAGTACAATAATCGCCCCAACGACCTGCCACGCGGGATACTCTGCCGGATGGCGGTACATTATCCCAAGTCCGGTGGGGTAAAACAGTTTTATAATATATTTCACATAAGATACCGCGACATTTTCCATTCGTAGTTTCAGCGTCAATGCCGAAAGCGGGGCAACCGCACCTCCGGTCTTTTGCACATAATATGTGACAAAACCCGTGAGGGCAGATAATATTATAAACGGGATTTTCTCTGTGAACAAAGACACTGCGGGAGCTTTGCCGTCAGAAAAACGCCCAAGAGGCCAGTAATCCAGCAAAAGCAGCACTAATGGCAGCGCTACAACGACCGGCTTTGACATTAGCCCAAGGACAAAACAACATATGACCGCCATATATCTGCCCAAAGACGCCCGCCTCGCGTAAAACACATATGCACACATGGCCGAAATCCAAAAAAATGCGCTCAGCACATCCTTACGCTCCGCCACCCACGCCACTGACTCCACATGCAGGGGATGAAACGCAAATAACGCCGCAATCAGCACACTGCGCCACAGCGCCCCGGTAACTGACGAAAATAACAAAAACAACAATACAGCGTTGCCAGCGTGAAAGGCAACGTTCGTAAGGTGATGCCCCCCCGGCCATAATCCGAAGAGCCATACATCCACCATGTGCGACGCCCACGTCACAGGAAACCAATTGCTGTATTCAGCCGAAGTGACAGCCCACTGCAAATTCCTTAACGAAGGCCCACCCCGCACATGAAGATTCTCAAGTATATATTGATTGTCGTCATAAAACAGGAATTTGAAATCCTTAACCTGTGCGTAAACCGTAAAGACTGCCGCTATTAACAGCAGACAAATGATGATTTTTGTTTGTAGCGGCGATTTGCTGAGTCGGGTGAGTGGCTCGCTCATAAATCAATATTGATATTACAGTTTATTTTCAATGACATCGGGGGATATGCTAATGTATTACTTTCGCATCGCAGTGTTATTGCTCAGGCTGGTTGAGTGATTATGTTTAGGGGATTCCTTTAACGTGAATCCTGCTTCTCTGAAAAGTCTCAGGCAGGCCTCCACAACATCGCTGTCGTAGCGAATCCCTTTACCGGCGGCTATCTCATCCAACGCGATGTCTATTCCAAGGGACGGGCGGTAGGGCCGGTGAGAAGACATGGCCTCTACAATGTCGGCAACGCAGATAATCCTGGCCTCCATAAGGATGTCATCCCCTTTTAGTCCTTGTGGATAGCCAGTGCCGTCCAACTTTTCGTGGTGCTGGAGGACTATTTTATCTATCGGCCAGGGGAACTCAACACTACTTAGTATCTCATATCCTACATAGGAATGGTTTTTTATAAGCATGAATTCGCTTTCGTGTAGTCTGCCGGGCTTGCTGAGGATTTCAGATGGTACCCATATCTTGCCCACATCATGAATGGCACCAGCCATTCGCACACCTTCTATCTGATGCTGCGTTAGCCCCATCTCAACCGCTATTGCTCTTGAAAGGTCTGCAACCCTGTTTTGATGTCCGGCCGTGTAAGGGTCCTTCGCCTCAAGTGCCATTGAGAGGGTCTGGATTACACCGCCAAGGGCCTTCCTCAGATTTTCAAAACTCTCGGCAAGGGTTTCCTCGGCTTGTTTGCGCTTTGTCATGTCAACCAAAACAGCGGTGAAAAACGTTCCGGTGGTTGCCTCCCATCTCGCTAAGGAAAATTCGATCGGGAATTCAGTCCCGTCCTTTCTGAGGCCGAAAAGATCAACCATCTCCCCGATGATCTTTGTTTCCCCCGTCTGAAGTACCCGTGTGATTCCTTCCATATGTGCCTTTTGAAATCTCTCCGGTATTATTTTCGTCAGAGGGGTATTTTTCACCTCATCAAAGGAATAACCAAAGAGGGCCTCAGCGGCCTTGTTCCAGAAGGTTATATCACTGTTGTTGTTTACTGTAATAATTGGATTTTTTGTGGATTCCACGACTGAACGGAAATGCTCTTCACGCTCTCTTAGCTCTGCGTTTCTCTGGGTGCGCACAATAACGCCGGCTATTGTGTTTACAATGGCGCTCAAAAACTCTTCCTCTTCAAAAGCCCTTTTGTGGCCTTCGGGGATATACATGTTAAAGACGCCAAGCACCTTGTTATTGTGGACAATGGGGACGCAGTAGTGCCCGTGAGGGGCTATGTTATCATACCTTATTGTATGTCTGTCATCAATCCTGTCAGAAAAAACTATCCTGCCGGTTGAGGCGGCAAGCCCACACAGACACCTGCCAAAGGGAATCGTCCCACAGGCCGTCAACTGGACTTCGGTATAATTGTGGTGGGCGCACAACACGAGTGTCCGCGCCGTGTCATCCACAAGATGTATTGAACCCCTTGATTGAAAGGAAAACCTGGGGATGGACAAAACCAGCTCAAGCACCTGCTGTAAGACTTCCTTAAGCGGGATAGGTTCAATGGATATATGTAAGATAGCGTTTATTGCGCTCTGAATCTGATACTGGCGAACGATTTTCTCCTCCGCCTCTTTTTGCCATGTTATGTCTTCTATGACTTCGAGGAAATGGCCGATGGATTTATCTTTATCGAAAAGAGGGATCGTTGTGACCTTTACAGAGTGTCGTCCAATCAGCCTTTCAATGGCGGCAGGCTCTCCGGTCATCAAAGACTCGGCTACTTTGCAGAAGCTGCATACCTTTTCCATTGCGCCTTTGGCATTGTCGGCAGCGAATTCGCCCACAGTCTCGTAACATGGTTTTCCAACTATGTCCTCGGGTTTAAAACCGGTAAAATCATACAGGAACCTGTTCATCTTTAGTACGTTAAAATCGGAATCCATATACGCAATGCCAAAGGGGGCGTTTTCAAAGATGGCCTCAAACTCATCAAGAAGCCGCACATGCTTTTTCTGGACGGCCTCCCTTTCTGACAATTCGTTTAGCAGCGCCCGCTGTGCTATCTGCAGATTTATGGAATTATCAATCACCCCCAGCAACTCGTATAAGCTGAATGGTTTGTGAAGGAAAGACAAAACGCCTTTCCTGAAACACTTTTCAAAATCGGCATCCCCGGCATGGCCGGTTACGGCAATGATGGAGCATGGAAAAGAGAATCGTCCTCTGAATTTATTGAGAAATTCATGTCCATCCATTACGGGCATCTTCAGATCAAGGAGAATCACTGAGGGCTGCACCTCTGCGCATAGCGAAAGCCCCTCCTCTCCGTTGAACGCATGACGCACCTCGTAGCCCTTCCTGGCGAGCTGCCTACTAATTACATCATGAATAACCCGCTCGTCATCTATGACAAGGATTTTATATCTGGTCTCCAATACCCATTCCCATTACGCCTGCCAGCCCGACTTATGCCAGCCGCCTCTTTAAGTTTGTGCGTCCTGTATCAGTCCACCCGCTACCCTATACTATTTAAAAGAGGGTGAGTTTGTCAATCTCGTTCAGGCTATTTCAGGTTTCGTATGAAAAAACTATTGAGGGTTTCATAGATATTGTGTTACAGTACGGCTTTGGAACAATAACTCCGTTAAGATGAGAGGTGTCATATGCTGAATAATTTGAAGATAGGCCAAAGGTTGTGGTTAATTGTATTGATAGCCGTGCTGGGGTTTATCGCAACCATCACGGTAAACGCATATTTTTATAGGGTAACACTGATGGCCGACAGGCAGTTAAAGACAAAAAGCCTCGTGGAGTCGGCATACGGCGTACTGGATAACTATTACAAGCGGGCCAAAGACGGCAAGATGTCCGAGGATGAGGCGAAGGTACGCGCCATAGATGTCATTAAGTCGCTCAGATACGAGGAAAAAGAGTATTTTTGGATCAACGACATGCACCCGAATATGGTAATGCACCCGTATAAGCCTGAGCTTGATGGCAAGGATATCTCTGATTTTAAAGACCCTAACGGCAAACACCTGTTCGTGGAATTCGTTGACGAGGTTAAAAGGAATAAGGAGGGTTTTGTGTACTACCTGTGGCCTAAGCCCGGGTTTGACAAGCCGGTTGAAAAGGTATCGTTTGTGAAGGGGTTTGAGCCGTGGGGTTGGATAATCGGAAGCGGCATATATCTGGACGATGTTGGCACTGCCCTAAAGCAGGCGGTTATCAAGGGCGCGGGCATTACGCTTATGATAGTAATGATATTAGCTGTGTTGTCGTGGTTTATATCAAAAAGCATATGTCTGCCGCTGGCCGACATGCTGGGCCGTGTGAACCAGATGTCTGATGGCGATTTGACGTGTACGATTGACTGTGAAGGAAATAGCGAAATAGCTGTTCTGGCAACAAACATGAAGGCCATGAACGATACCCTGCGGGATATAATAGGGCGAATTCGACATGCTTCAGAGAATGTTTTTTCAAGGGTAGGGGCACTGACAGAGAAATCCAGGCTTATGTCGGCAGGAGCGGCGAATCAGTCTGAGCAAGCGGCCTCCATAGCGGTATCCACCGAGGAGATGTCGGCCACTATCATAGATATTGCAAGAAATGCCTCTTCGGCATCAGAGACAAGCATGACTGCCATGAAAACGGCGTCAAGTGGTAAGGATGCCGCTGATACGGCCATTGGGATTATCAACGAGGTTCATGAATCAACAATAGAGCTTTCCGGCATGGTGGAAAGCCTCAATACCAGTGTCTTTGAGATAAGCAACATATTAGGCGTCATTAAAGACATCGCCGACCAGACGAATCTCCTCGCCCTGAATGCCGCAATAGAGGCCGCAAGGGCAGGGGAACAAGGACGCGGATTCGCGGTTGTCGCCGACGAGGTAAGAAAACTCGCCGAGAGGACAATCAAGGCCACTGACGAAATCTCGCAAAAAATTGCATCAGTCAGACAGGACTCCGACAGGACGACGCAGTCCATGTCCGATTCATCCGAAAAGGTTACTGTTGCCACTGGTTCCATAAAAGAAGTAGGCGTTATCCTCGACCAAATGGTAAGCTCCGTGCAGGGTGTGGTTGACCAGATAACCCAGATAGCCGCCGCTGTGGAAGAGCAATCTGCCGCCTCAGGGGAGGTCGCCTTAAATATCGAAAAATCATCTAATATTTCAAAAGATATTCTGCGCATGTCTGAGGACGTTATGGATGAGGTAAACGCCTTCTCTGACATAGCGGGAGAACTCGGCGAGGCTGTCTCCGGCTTTAAGACAGAAGACGAAGGCCGGTATATCTCCGGCAGCAAGCCCGTTCGGAGACTGAGTTAGCTATAAGAATTAAGAATTAAGGATTAAAAATTAAAGGATTAAAGGATTAACGACGAAGGGGGGGTAACCCCCCCTTCACCCCGTAAATCTCTCCACGGTTTATACCCTGAATTCGGGCTGCCGCCCGTTGGCGGCTTGAGTGTTCCGGTCAAAGGCTATAATATAAAAAAATGCTTGCAATTGGTGACAATGTATGTTATATTATTAGCAATCACTCCGTGTGAGTGCTAATAACAACGAAGGGAGCGTGACTCTATGAAGTTTAAACCATTAAAAGAGCGTGTGTTTGTCAGCTACAAAGAAGAGCTGGAGAGGACTGCCGGCGGGTTATATGTACCAGATACGGCCAAAGAAAAGCCGCAGCGCGGTAAAGTCGAGGCGGTCGGTTCAGAGGTGAAGGAGCTGAAGGTTGGAGACGAGGTATTTTTCGATAAGTACTCCGGCTCAAAGGTTCAGATTGACAGTGTTGATTATTTAATAATCAAAGAAGAAGACGTTCTAGGAATAATCGCATAGGAGGGTGTAAATGGGAGCAAAACAGTTACTTTTTGATGAAGCGGCAAGAAGGGAGATACTTGAGGGTATAACCGTCCTTGCCACCGCCGTAAAGGCCACACTCGGCCCCAAGGGACGCAACGCCATACTTGACAAGAAATACGGTTCTCCAACAATCACCAAAGACGGCGTAACGGTGGCCAAGGAGATAGAGCTGAAAGACCCTTTCCAGAACATGGGCGCTCAGTTGTTAAAGGAGGTTGCCTCCAAGACCTCTGACACCGCCGGCGACGGCACAACGACTGCCACGGTGCTTGCCCACGCCATATACAAAGAGGGTATGAAGAATGTTGTAGCAGGCGCACACGCGATGGACTTAAAGCGCGGAATGGAGAAGGCCGTAACAGCGGTTATTGATAAGCTCAAATCAATGACCAAGAAGGTTCAGGACAAAAAGGAAATTGCGCAGGTTGGGACGATTTCAGCCAATAACGACCCGTCAGTCGGCGATTTGATAGCCGAGGCGATGGACAAAGTCGGCAAAGACGGCGTAATCACCGTTGAAGAGGCCAAGTCCATGGCAACCGCCCTTGAGGTAGTCGAGGGTATGCAGTTTGATCGCGGCTATATCTCGCCGTATTTTGTTACTGACTCCGAGAGGATGGAGTGTGTGCTGGAAAACGCGCATATACTTCTGTATGACAAGAAGATCTCCTCGATGAAAGACCTGATCCCTCTGCTTGAGCAGATAGCGAAGATGGGCAGGCCGCTTCTCATTCTGTCTGAGGACATTGAGGGCGAGGCCCTTGCCACGATGGTAGTGAATAAGCTGCGCGGCACGCTTCAGGTATGCGGCGTGAAGGCCCCCGGGTTTGGCGAAAGGCGTAAGGCCATGCTTGAGGACATTGCGATTCTGACCGGTGGTACGGTAATATCAGATGATTTGGGCATGAAGCTTGAGAACGTGAAGATGACTGACCTCGGGCGCGCCAAGAAGGTAACGATAGACAAGGACAACACGACTATTGTGGAAGGCGAGGGCAAGCAGGACGCCATCAAAGGCCGTGTAAAGCAGATAAAGTCTCAGATTGAGGATACCACCTCTGACTACGACAGGGAGAAGCTCCAGGAGCGGCTCGCCAAAATCGTAGGCGGCGTAGCCGTAATCAACGTAGGTGCCGCTACCGAGACCGAGATGAAAGAGAAGAAGGCGCGCGTTGAAGACGCACTGCACGCCACCCGCGCCGCGGTTGAAGAGGGCATAGTGCCCGGCGGCGGAGTTGCCCTTCTTAGATGTATCGCGACGATTGAAGGGTTGGAATTAAAGGGCGACGAGAAAATCGGCGCGAGCATCATTAAGAAGGCGCTTGAGGAGCCAATCAGGCAGATTATCTGCAACGCCGGTCTTGAGAGTGCGATAATAATCGAGAAGGTGAAGGAGTCCAAAGACCCCAACTATGGCTTTGACGCCCAGAACGAGAAGTTCTGCGACATGATGAAAGAGGGCATAATTGACCCGACCAAGGTAACCAGATGCGCGCTTCAAAACGCCGCGTCAGTCGCGTCATTAATGCTGACCACATCGGTGATGATAACCGACCTGCCCGACAAGGAAGACAAGATGCCAATGGGCGGCGGCCACCCCGGCATGGGCGGTATGGGAGATATGTACTAGGATAGGGGAGCTTTTCATAGGGGCGGCCGTTTGGCCTCCCCTATAACCTTCATGGATTCCTGCTTTTGCAGGAATGACAGGCTTATTTGAGACAGACTTATATGATTGAATGACAGGCATATTTGATTTGATGACAGAGTTGTTTGATTTGAGTGTTCAGGAATGACATGTTTTTTTAGGCAGAATATTGGAAATCTCTTTATTCTGTCATTCCGGCTTGTCCGGAATCTTCCCTTAGTGGGAGTGTAATGATGATTGTGCATATTCTGAGGCATTAAGGACAGATTCCGGACAAGCCGGAATGACAGAATAAGGGCGGCAATGACATATTGGGTTGCTGATGTATTTGCCATCAGACAGCGATTATGGCATTGTTAAATTATTGATAGTATTAGTATAATGATAGGCTAATTACATAGACAGAGATTATGGACAGCAGAACGAGAAAGATATTATTTGCAGTGATAGAGAGCTACATAGGGATAGCGGCCCCGGTTGGCTCGCGCTATATCAGCAAGCGCTACGGCTTTGGCATATCCTCGGCGACGATTCGTAATACGATGAGCGATTTGGAGGAGCTGGGGTTTTTGAGCCAGCCCTATGCCTCGTCCGGGCGTATCCCTACTGGCCGTGCTTACAGGTTTTTTGTTGAGTCTCTGCTTGAGTGCGGGATGTCTCAAAATAACAATCTCCTTTCGATGCTGTCAGATAAGGCCACGGATACGAAGGTGTGCCTTGACGATTTTCTTGCTGTCATCTCAAGACTGATGTCAGACTGCTCCCACTATATGGGCGTTGTCCTGTCAAGGACTACTGAGAGCAGCATATTACGAAAGATTGAATTTCATACATACAAAGAAAACATGATTGTGGCAATCCTGCTCACTGAATACGGCGTTGTGCGCCATATGATAGTTGAGTCCTCCGGGCGCCTGACCCAAAATGATATGAACGAGATAAGCCGGTACCTGAACAAGGAGTATGCGGGGTCAACCCTCAGGGAAATAAAGAGGGCGTTAATAGAGGATATGGCCGAGCAACGGCAGAAATGCGACACACTCAAAGAAAAGGCAAAGAGTTTATGTAAGTCGGTGTTTTCCTCAATAAACGCCGACATATTTATATCCGGCATGAGTGAGCTGATAAACCTGCCGGATTTCGATGACATACAAAAGATAAAGGAACTGTCTAAGGCTATTGACGACAAGGGCGTGATGATAAACCTGCTGGATAAGATATTGCAAAGCGAAGGGGTGCAGGTCTTCGTCGGTAATGACCCTCTGCTGGATGCGAAGGCGTTGAGCCTCGTGGCCTCGACATTTTACGAAAAGGGTCGGCCTTTTGGTGTGCTGGGCCTTATCGGGCCGCAGAGGATGGACTACGCCAATGCCATATCAATTGTGAGCACATCGGCAAATTTTCTGTCAAAGCAGCTTGAGTATATATAGGAGGTATCAACGACATTGGAAGATAAAAAGATAGATATAGTTGACATAACCGGCGGCGGGGCTGCCGCGGGCGGCACAGGAACTGAGGACAAGGGCGATGACATTAAGTTTGGAGTCAGGGATACTCAGACCGGCACGGTTGAAAAACTAAGGCAGGAAAGCGGCGAGCTGCAGGACAAGTACATGCGCCTCTATGCCGAGTTTGACAACTACCGCAAGCGTGTGCAGAAAGAGAAGGATGAGATATATAAGTACGGCACTGAATCTCTGGTATCAAGCCTGCTGGTGGTGAAGGATAACCTTGACGCGGCGCTGTCTCATGTGGCACCGGGGGCGTCGGATGCCCTTGCAGAGGGCGTTGAGCTGACGCTTAAAGAGCTTAAGAAGATACTCGCATCAAACGGTGTTGTAGAGGTGGAGACGAAAGGAAAACCCTTTGACCCTGCCTACCATCACGCGATGGCGGAGGTGGAGCGCGACGACCTTGACGATAAGACAGTCGTCGAGGAATTCAGAAAGGGATACACCTTCAAGGACAGACTAATCAGGGCGGCATTGGTGTCGGTCTCAAAGAAGGCGGAATTGAAAACTGGACAAAACAATAGCGATATAAATAATAAGGAGGCAGACAATGGCTAGAGCAATAGGGATAGATTTAGGGACGACGAACTCATGCGTGGCAGTGGTGCAGGCCGGTGAGCCTGTGGTGATACCGAATCAGGAGGGCAACAGGACAACACCCTCTGTGGTGGCGTTTACTGATAAAGATGAGAGACTTGTCGGGCAGATAGCGAAAAGGCAGTCTATAACGAATCCTGAAAATACGATATTCTCCGTAAAACGCCTGATGGGTAGAAAATTTAATTCCCCTGAGGTGAAAGACGCCATAAACAGGCTGCCGTATAAGATAGTAGAGGCCCCTAACGGCGACGCACATGTGGAAATCCGGGGGAAGCGCTATGCCCCGCCGCAGATTTCGGCCATGATACTGCAGAAATTAAAACAGGCCGCCGAGGATTTTCTTGGTGAGACGGTAACGGACGCGGTAATAACCGTCCCCGCGTATTTTGATGATAACCAGCGCCAGGCCACAAAAGAGGCCGGTAAGATTGCTGGTCTAAATGTCCTGAGAATCATAAATGAGCCAACGGCGGCGTCGCTTGCCTATGGGATAGACAAGAAAAAGGAAGAGAAGATTTCGGTCTATGACCTTGGCGGCGGTACGTTTGACATATCAATACTTGAAATAGGCGAGGGCGTCATTGAGGTCAAATCCACAAACGGCGATACATACCTTGGCGGCGATGATTTCGACATACGCGTAATGGACTGGCTGGTGGATGAGTTTAAAAAAGAACAGGGCATTGATTTAAAGAAAGACAAGATGGCGCTACAGCGTCTGAAAGAGGCGGCTGAAAAGGCAAAGGTAGAGCTTTCAAGCGCCTCGGAGACAGAGATAAACCTGCCGTTTGTTACGGCTGACGCCTCTGGGCCTAAGCACCTGCTGCTTAAACTGTCAAGGGCGAAGTGTGAACAGCTCGTAGATGACCTGATAACGCGCTCCATAGAGCCGTGCAGAAAGGCGCTGAAAGACGCCGGCCTGACCACCTCGGAGATAAACGAGGTGCTCCTTGTGGGCGGCTCAACGAGAATGCCCAAAGTAATTCAGACCGTACAGAGTTTCTTCAACAAGGAACCCAATAGAACCGTGAATCCGGACGAGGTCGTCGCCGTAGGGGCGGCCATCCAGTCGGCGGTTCTAAAAGGAGACGTAAAGGAAGTCCTCTTGCTTGACGTAACCCCGCTGTCATTAGGGATTGAGACCCTCGGCGGCGTGTTTACGAAACTCATTGAGAGGAACACGACGATACCGACGAAGAAGAGCCAGATATTTTCGACCGCTACGGACAATCAACCGGCGGTGACGATAAAGGTATTTCAGGGTGAGAGGGAGATGGCAAATGACAATAAGCTGCTTGGCAATTTTGAGCTGCTTGGCATTCCACCCGCCCCGCGCGGCATACCGCAGATTGAGGTGACATTTGACATAGACGCTAACGGCATCCTCCACGTCTCGGCGAAGGACCTTGGGACGGGCAAGGAGCAGTCTATTAAGATAACCGCCTCAAGCGGCCTTTCTGATGACGAGATAAAAAAGATGGTCAAAGACGCCGAGGCACACGCCGAGGAAGACAAGAAAAAGAAGGAGCTTGTGACCGTCAGAAACGAGGCCGACGCACTGGTATACGCGGTTGAGAAATCACTGAAAGACTATGGCGATAAGGTCACACCGGCCGAAAAGGCAGAGGCAGAGGAGGCGCTTAAACGCCTGAAGGATATGAAGGACACCGCCACTGACCCCGAGGAGTTAAAAAAGGCGGTTGAGGCCCTTACAACGGTATCTCATAAATTTGCTGAGCATATATATAAGGACGCGGCGGCAAAGTCAGCCTCCGAACAGGGACAGCAGCCGGGAGGAGAAGGCGGCCAACAAAAGGCTGGAGGCCCTGAGGAGGAAGTAGTAGAGGCTGAATTTGAAGATGTAGATAAAAACAAGAAACAGTAATGAAAGACTACTATAACATACTAGAGGTGGAGCGTGGTGCATCGCCCGATGAGCTAAAAAGTGCTTACCGGAAGATGGCCCTAAAATATCACCCTGACCGCAACTCAGGCAATAAAGAGGCCGAGGAGAAGTTTAAAGAGGTAAACGAGGCATACTCGTGCCTGAGCGACGCCAAAAAGCGCGCCCATTATGACAGATTCGGCACAATGGAAGGGATGCAAGGTATGGGTGGCGGCGGGGGCGGGGCTGATTTTGGATTTGGCGCTTTCACTGATATATTCGATGATTTTCTTGGGGATATTTTCGGTGGAGGCGGCGGGCAGAGGAGACCTCGTTCAAGGCGTGGCGCTGACCAGCGTTTTGATATGGATATCACGCTTATGGAGGCGGCCTTTGGTGTGGAGAAGAAAATCTCTATCCCCCGAATGGAGAGTTGCGATAAGTGTGGCGGCAGCGGTTCGGCAAGTGGCAAGGCACCTCAGACGTGCCAGCAGTGCAATGGAAATGGGCAGGTGCGTTTTCAGCAGGGGTTTTTTGCCGTAAGCAGGACATGCGGCAAGTGTGGCGGGGCGGGTGTGGTGGTTGCAGACCCGTGCGGTGAGTGCGGCGGCAGCGGCAGGACGAAGAAGGTGCGAAACCTGGCGGTAAAGATTCCGGCCGGCATTGACGCCAATACCCGCCTTAAGATGACAGCAGAGGGAGAGTCCGGGGAGCGTGGGGCGCCTCCCGGCGATTTATATATATTTGTAAACGTAATAGAGCACCCGTTTTTTAAACGCCACGAAAGGGACATCTACTGCGAAATTCCAATCAGCTATCCAACAGCGGTCCTCGGCGGCGAGATAGAGGTTCCCACATTGAAGGGTGTGTCGAAGCTGAAAATCCCGCAATCTACACAATCGGGCGAGCAGTTTAAGCTAAGAGGGGAGGGTGTGCAGCGTGTGGGCGGCGGTGCTCGTGGCGACCAAATCGTGAAGGTCTACATAGGCATCCCAAAGAAGATAACCCCCCGCCAGCGCGAGATCCTTGAAGAGTATGCCAGTATCAGCGGCGACGATGTACAAAAGACATTCAGGGAAAAACTGAAAGAGATGTTTTCGGGCTAAAGTACGGTTTTTCTGTTTGATGCCAAATGTCTTCGTAGAATCCTCTGCAATACAGGGTGTAACGGCGGCCATCACTGGTGAGACTGCAAGATATATCCTCACTGTGCTTAGGTATAAGACCGGCGGCGAGCTGTTCGTATTTGATGAAATGGGCCGGTTTTTTAAGGGCATAATAAGCTCATGCGCCAAAAACGTGGTACACATGTCCATCACCCCGCACCCCCCGCCGATGACTGAATCACCGCTTTCGATAACGCTTTGCCAGGGCATGTTAAAGGGTTCGAAGATGGATTTAGTGGTTCAAAAGGCCGTCGAACTTGGGGTTAAGAGGATAATCCCGCTGATAACGCTCCGCACACAACTTGACTACACGAGAAAGATAGATAGATGGAAAAAGATAGCCATAGAGGCGGCGCGGCAGTCGGGGAGGGTTATTGTCCCTGAAATATCAGAGGCCATGGATTTCCATGCGTTGACACAATCAATACAAGTAGCAGGCGCCACAGCCATCATGTTTTACGAAGGCGGCGGCAAGGGGCTGAAAGAGATTCAAAACTTAGAAATAAAAGAACAGACAATCTACGCGATAACCGGCCCCGAAGGGGGTTTTATGTCTGAAGAGGTCAAGCGTGCAGAGTTCTCCGGCGCACAAATCGTAACGCTTGGAAGCAGGATATTAAGGGCGGAGACAGCGGCCATAGCGGCGTTGACACTGATACAGTTTGTGTTTGGCGATATGGGTGACAGCCGGCAAGGTTAGGATTGGTGTCCAAATGTCAATACCGGCCAGTAGTTGCTCAACTTTCTGTTTTCTAATCATTGTTTATCGCCTGTCTTTAATGAGCCTCGGCTGATTGCCCGTGCAATGGCATATATAACTCCATAGATAAACAATGGTATGGAAATTATATTTTCCCAAAGATGCAGAGGTTGCGCCGGTTGAATATGTGTATTGCTGCCGGAGGGTGTCAGCTCTGAATTTCCGTGAATCGGGGTTGGCGGAGTTTCCACTGACAGGGCGATGTTCCTGAGGTATTTTAGAGCGACACGTGTTAAAAAAATGCGCTTGGCGGTTAAGTCATGTTTTAGTATCTTAAATGCCCCGGAATTTAAACCATTTTCGGTAAGTTCAATGAACATTTGAAGCGGGCATAGATAGCCCTCCAATACCTTTTCCATTTCTAACGTATTGGCAAACGCCCGTAACAGGTTATGGCCTTTTTTCTTTAGAAACAAAACATCCATTAGCTATTCTACCATGCGGAGCAGACTTATTGTAAGATGGAAGGCGGAGTTGTCTCCCAGGGCAATTGCATTTGAAAAATAAAGCAGAAGATACCTATGCAATCACTCCTGCTTTGTCCCTTTCCGTCATTCCGGTGCCTTTTTTGTCATTCCGGCTTGTCCGGAATCTTCCCCTTAGTGGGAGTTTCGTAATTACTGTGCATATTCTGAGGCATAAGGACAGATTCTGGACAAGCCGGAATGACAAAAATAAGGGGGGCAATTTCTAATGCGATTGCCCTGAGTTGTTTCAGCTCAATTTGTAATAATTCCCTGCCCTCTGTTATAGTATAAGTAAAGGACGAGGTGCGGAAATGAGGGAAATCAAAGCAATAGATATAATGAACAGGGAAGCCGTGACAGTTACGCCGGAGACGACGGTTGAGGAGCTTGGCAGGCTTTTTATTGAAAAAGATATATCCGGCGTGCCGGTTATAGCAGGAGACGGCTCGCTCTATGGGGTTGTGACTACAAATGACCTGATTCACCTGGAGACATCGTTCCACATACCGACAGTTATCAGGATATTCGACGCCTTTATTCCTATGGAGAGCGAATTACATTTCAAACATGAAATTGCAAAAATGGCGGCTTCCACCGTTAAAGACATATGCACACGGGATATAACCACAGTAACTGAGGAAGCGTCAATACATGAGATTGCCGACATAATGGCAGAGAAAAAGATTCACCACCTGCCTGTCCTTAAAGGCGGCCAATTGGTCGGCACTATCGGGGAAAAAGATATTATTAAGGCGATTTCAAAGATGAGATGGAAGGATGTCAAAAATGCCTGAACATGGAAAACGCGGGGAAGCTATTAAAAATTGTTACTTGTATTGTTGAAACATGGTATGAGGCTACGGGGCGTATCAGACCCTCCGGCGGCTATCGCTTAAATAGTACCATGACCGGGCCGCTTTCCCATTCCTTTACGTATTCAAAATTTTTTAATACGAACCCTGCACGCTCCTCCGGCCTCAGCGATATGACCGCGCATGGGACAAAGTTATTAAACGGGTATTGTGTGCTATAACGGGCGGAGGCGTTTCTTACGTTGACGTGCTCTATGCGCGCCTTAGCAGTCGGCCTGTTCAGTAAAATCCAAAGGGGATATTCCCATGTGTCGTCATTTGGCAGTGACAGGCCAATGTTAGTACAGCCCTTTGATTGGATTATCGAGGCGGCCCCGGTATAGGATGCTTTGATATCCGGACGGCTTATAAAATATTGCGAGGCCCTGTCGGTAGCGAATATGTTGTCTTTGCCAATAAGCGGGCGGCGTTCGTTGAGAAAGACCCACGGCAGCCCTGACAACAGGACGACGGCGATGGCCGCGTTTATTATGGCCTTGCTGTTTATATTGGAGTTGAGAAAGGTGGCAATAAACGGTGTCCATAGCACAAATAACGCAAGGTGATAGCGGCTGTTCCACGGTTGCCATTTTATAAACAGACACATCAGTACAAAGCCGGCCACTAAAGAGACCGCGTAAATTGCCATCCCCGGGGCGTTCCTATATCGCCTCCTGATAAAAAACACCGCCGCGCATATTATTATCAGCCAAAAATGGATAAAATTCCCCGCGCTGTCCTCGTTAAAGGTGAATTGAATATCAAACGGGAGGCGGTGAGATGTGGTGCGAATGTCCCTGATGTCAACGCGCATGAGTTCATGCACTCGCTGTATAGCCCCTGTGGTGGCCTTGTTAATGCCGTCTGATGGAGTGCCCATGTGCAGGCCAGCGTTTTTTATCGCATTGGAAATCACAAGCGGCAGCGAAACAAAACCCCTTATCGTGGTCTTGTCCCTATAGATTTCGGGCGCTATGGGATGGTTATATAACGATAAATTTCGGACATAGTGCCCGATGTTAAGCATAAGCGCTAATGACAGTATAATAAAAACAGGAAGCCACGCCCGCGCGCGGGATTTTTTTATTAACACATACCCACACCACAAGAGTACCGGAAAGGCATACAGATACGCGGTTGATTTCACTAAGACGGCAATCCCAAGCGATATGCCCGCGGCAAGGGCGGTTGCCTTTTTTGGGGTGTCCATTAAGAGGAGCGCGTAGTACACAAAACTCACAAGCCAAAACGCCGCCGCATAGTCGTTTTGCGTGGATGTGGACTGCAAAATCCCCATAGGGACAGACCCCGCAAGGGCAGCGGCGATAAGCTGCCCCCTTCTGTCCGCACCAAACCTTCCCGCAATCAAAGACACCCCCATCACACTTCCCGCCATGCTCAACCACTGCACAAAATTGGCGGCTCTATCACCACCACCGAGTATGATGAAATGAGCAAGCGCGAACTCAGCCCCCGGATTGATATACAACTGAAACGTTATATTGGTTGGATAATGAGAAACGCCGCGATTGCCAATCCAGTGCATTACCCGCGGCAGGTGATATGTCATGGAATCCCAATTGTTAGGCGCGCCAATAAGGGCAATCACAGCGGTTGCCGCAAAAATAAAGGCGATATACGACAATAGGACAACCTCAAAGCCGCTTAGTTTGGGTGCTGTTTTAAACGCTATTGGCTCAGGCCTGAAGATGCGTAAGGAGGTATATATGAGACATGCCCCGGCCGCGGCTATCCCCCAAAACGTGACGAGCGGCCCAAAAGACAATGCCCCCAAAAGACTCAGTATCTCCGTTGATATGATTAAGAGAAATCCCCATACGGTGGAGGCCGCCATGAAAGACGCGCGGGCGCAATGATGGTCGCCGAACTTGTGAAGCCCTTTATAGAATATTAAAAACGTAAAGAAAAAACTCAGAAACGCGACACTTAAATACATCGCCTGAGACCGCCCTGATTATTGCCTGCTAATAGCATATACTGGCATATTAAACAGTTCCCCTGCCTTAACGGCCATTAAACCGGCGTCCAGCCAAAGTTTGTTGAATGATGTGCTGTTATGAATCCACAGGTGCGAAAGGGGATTGAACATGTACCTGAACTGGACAGAGGCCTCAAGCGTATCCAAAACCGGACAATGTACGAGTACCTTGCCAGTGGAGGACAGTCTTGACCTGACGTTTCGGACGAAATCTATTTGCCCGGGTGCGTGTTCAAGTACATCTATGACGACGATTAAATCGTAAATAGGGTCGTTTGAAGCGGGGAAAGACCCGTGGTGAACCGGCACTCCGGTTTTTTTTGTCACAAGGGCGGCAAGCCTTTCGTCCATCTCAACGCCGGTGCAGTCATAACCGGCCTGCTTAAGCTCAAACAGCAGACGGCCATTGCCGCAGCCGATTTCAATGACCTTACACGGGGGCGGATATAACCCCCTGAGCCAATTCATATAATGAGGGATTCTATCAAGCATATCCCCTTCAAATCGCTCATCAACGGTAGGACACTTGTGTACTTGTTGATATTCGTACCAGTAGGCCGATGAGTAAAACCTGCCGAGGCTCTCATTGGTTGGCCTGAATCGCACCGACTTACACCCGCAGCTTGCGCACTGAAGATAAAGCTCAAACTCCGGCGTCCAGTATTCAAGTACGCCACCGCACCAGCAATTTGTGGCGGATATAAAGTCCATCATCGCGATAAAGGGCCTGAGCGCGGCGGGGGTGTTTGCAATCAGAATGTCTTTAATCGGCGCTTCCTGCATGAGAATGTCTATGCCTTTATAATCTTACCTTTATATTTATGAGAATCCTTTATAAGATTTCTCGTATCAACAACCATCAGGGAGTTTGACGCGATGAACTCAGGGTCATAGGCCGAGTGGTCGGTGGAGATTAAGACACAGTCGTAATGACTAAGGTTCTCCGCTGTGAGCGCTACTGAGGCCTTCTTAAAGCTGTACTTCCTTGTCTTTGGCATTTCGGGAATATATGGGTCGTTATAATCCACAATGGCGCCTTTTTTCTGCAGAATATCGAATAGTTTAAGCGACGGTGATTCCCTTATGTCGTCAAGGTCTTTTTTATACGACAGACCGAGTATGAGAATCGTAGCGCCGTTGATGCTTTTGCCTCTTTCGCTGAGGGCGTCTATGGCTTTTTGGATGACGTAGTGGGGCATGGAGGTATTTATTTCACCGGCGAGATTGATAAACTTGGTGGATACCTCATACTCCCGTGCCTTCCATTCAAGGTAAAATGGGTCAATAGGGATGCAGTGCCCACCGAGACCCGGTCCGGGATAAAACGGCTGATATCCAAACGGTTTTGTCTTGGCAGCCTCAATTACCTCCCATACATCTATTCCCATCTTATCAAAGAGCACCTTCAGCTCGTTTACGAGGGCTATATTAACTGACCTGTAAATGTTCTCAAGGAGTTTTGTGGCCTCAGCCACCCTGGTGGAAGATACGGGTATGGTTCTGACGACTATGGAATCATAGAGCGCCTGCGCCGCGGCAAGACAGCCGGGCGTATAGCCGCCGACGACTTTAGGGATTGTCGGGGTCGAGTAGTCCTTGTTGTTCGGGTCTTCACGCTCAGGAGAGAAGGCAAGATAAAAATCCTCACCGGCCTTTAGTCCTGCGGCCTCAAGTATTGGCCTCATCTCCTCGTCGGTAGTACCGGGATATGTGGTAGATTCGAGGACTACGAGTTTTCCCCTGCAAAGGTATTTGGCAATTGTCCTTGTGGTATTTAATACGTAAGATAAATCCGGCTCGTGGTGGCGGCCAAGCGGTGTGGGCACGCATATGACGATACAATCCACGCCGGAGAGTCTGGAAAAATCTGTCGTTGGAGTAAACAGCGGCAGACACGCCTTAATCTTCGCCTCGTCAATATGTTTTATATAGCTCCTGCCATCGCAGAGGGCGTTGACCCTTATGTCGTCTATATCAAAGCCGATGCAATGAAACCCGGCCCTGCAAAACTCAACCACCAGTGGAATGCCGACATACCCAAGCCCGATAACACCAACCACGGCGGTCTTACTTTGAATCTTCCCGATTAATTCGTCTAATTCAACAGGACGAGCCATTCATCCTCCTTTAGCCCCCTTCAGCAAGTATCTTTTTGTACACAGTTGATTATACCATCTCACAGATACTAATGCAAGGCACTCCTGATGTCCCGACAGGTAAAACAAATTAGCCCTGATTATAGTAGAATACCCATGGAAGCTATTCTGTGTTTGCTGAAAGGATTTAAGAATTGTAAACATCTGTGAAAAATGGGGGAATATGCATAAAAATACGATATTACACTGAAAGATATCCCTAAGGTATTCCTAAGACTCATATCCGGTAAGCAGTTTCAGGAATACTTTGGGAATATCTTTCACAATGTCTTTTAGCGTTATATCATATTTTTGATGCATATTCCCTCGTATCTCATCGGTTTGTATTAGAAATAAGGCCTCTCAGGCAGTGCCTAATGATGTATTTTACCATAATCAGGGTAAATTTATTCAAGCTGGATTTTCACATACGCCTGTTTTCTTAATTCCGAAAGCAGGGCGGCCAGCCTCGTGTTTACCTCCTGTTCTGTGAGGAGTTTTTCGATGTCCGCCTTTACGTCCGATATGTCGGCGCCGACAAATTCCTTCTTGTTTTTGTTGTAAAAATTCTCTATGTCCTCCTCTTTAATGATCACGTAGGAGCGAACCTTTAAATCAATGTACTCGGCGATTATCCTATCTTCATCCGTGCCTATGATTTTCATAGATAGCGCCGCCCGTTTCAGCAGGATGCGGTTTATCATCGTGTTAAGAACCTCTTCTTTTGTAACCGTTTCTATCTTTGCCCTTGTCTCGTTATAACTCTTCGTCAATTCTGACAAGGTGATGGCGTCGTTATCCACAAAGGCGCAGACGTGGTCAATCAGCTCCGCCTCCCCAATGCCCGAAAAAACAGTGACAGTAAGAATGATAGATATAAGAAATGTCTTTTTCATATCAGAATGCCTGCCCTATGCTGAAATAAAATCTGCCCGTTCCCTCGTTTTGGCCCCTGTTGAGTTTATATCCATAGTCAAGGCGTATTGGCCCAGCCGCAGTCATGTACCTCAACCCCAGTCCGGTGGTGTATTTCAGGCCGCTCAGGGAGTATTCATTGATTTTTGACCATACGTCGCCGCTGTCAAGAAACGTCACCAGCCCCAGATTATCTATTATTGTGATGCGCAGCTCCGCATTGCCCATGAGATAGGCGTTTCCCCCTGTGGGGTCGCCGCTGCTGCCTTTTGGGCCAAGGTTGTCCTGGCTGTAGCCGCGCACCGTTGTGCTTCCGCCAAGGAAAAATCTCTCAATAAGGGGCATATCCTCTGTGTTTGACCATCCCTGCCCTATGCCGCTCCTCAGAGACAGTGCCAGTACCAGGCCCTTGGACAGTCCCTCGTAGTAGTTTACATAGCCGGAGAGTTTCGCGAAGTTCGCCTGCGACAAGAAGAACTTGCTTGCCACTTTGAGCGTTGTCCCTGCCAGAATGCCGCTTGTGGGATTAAAGGGATTGTCCCTGCCGTCGTATATCAGTGAAGGCACGATGCCGCTGATTACCAGTGTCCCTGTGTCCTCGTTTGTCAGTACCGCGTCGGGCTGGACGTCCCATGTATTCGTAAACGAAAACTCGTATGACAACATACCCTTGAGTTTTTCAGTAAAATTATTTCCTACGCCCACCGATGAGGAGTATTTTTCTGTGCGGTAGAGCACTGTCTTTGAGTCAAGATTTCGCTGTTCCTTCCTTTCATACAACAACGTAGCGTTAAAGGGCAGCGTATTGCCCAAAAACCACGGCTCATCATACGTCAACGACACCCTCCTTGATTGCTCGCTTAACCTCGCCTTGAAGGCAATCTGGCGGTCCATCCCCTGAAGGTTTATGTACTTGACCTCGAAAAACCCCCTGATTCCTTCGTAGTCACTGTAGCCAAGCCCGTAGTCTATCGTGCCGGCGTCCGCCTCCTTTACCTCAAATACAATGTCTTTCACCCCTTCACCTGTGTTTACCGCCGAGATATTTACGCTTGTAAACAGCGAGGTCTTGTATAATTCCCTCATCTCGCCATAGACGACGGCCATGTTGAGCGGTTCGCCCCGTTTGTGTTTTAACACGCGTCTGAATACCTCCCATTTTGTCCTCGTGTTTCCCCTTATGATTGTATCGCCAAAGAGATATCTCTTCCCTTCGCTGATATTCAAGATTACAGTGGTCTCTGGAGCGCCCTGCCGTTCGATTTTTATGTCGGCGTCGGCATAGCCTTGCTGGGTTATATACGTAAGGGCTGTCTGGCGGGCGTTAAATATCTCGGCCTCCACGTATGCCCTGCCGGGCTTTATGTCAGCGGCGGCGAGGATTTTATCATCTGCTATCTCAATGTTTCCTGCTACCTTGACTTCCTTTATGATAAGACGGCTGCCTTCTTCGATTTCTATGTTGAGTGTGGCCGTTTTTTTAGCGTCGTTAATCTCAGGTTTAAAGGTTCTTACAGATGCAGCGCTGTAGCCCTCACTCTGGAGGCACCCAACAAGGGCGTCCTCGTCGTCTTCGTCTGTGTCGGGATTATATGGGGAGTCTTTTTTTGACACCATTGCCTCAAACAGTTTTTCTGGCTTTACCGTAGTGCCCGAAAAAACTATATCGGCAATAGTAAACGCCTCACCCTCAGTTATTAAAAATACTAAGTCTGTTTCGCCGGGTTTATCATTTATTTTGTATTCTATTTTGACGTTGATAAAGCCGCTTTTATGGTACAAGGCCTCTATTGAGGCGGCGGCCTCGTCTATTGTGTCTTCGTTGACGCTCCCATATTCGACAAACGGCATTTCCTTTTTCAGCGCATCACTGGAGATTTTATTGTTACCCTTAAAGGACAATGCGAGTTTCTTTCCCGGGTCTACGTTTATTGTAAGAGTACCTGTGGCCTCGTCATAGACGTCTTCAGAGACAACCGGATTGAAATAGAGGAGGTTTTTTATCATTGTGTCTTTTGCCTTCTCAATCAGCGCGTCAATGGAATCCTTGTCATAGATATCGCCCTCCCGTATGCTCAGGATGTCTTTCACTTCGGCCTCTGTATTATTATTCGGGGAATTAATGGCGAGGTGTTTGATAATCAACGGTTGCCCCTCGTCAACTGTCAGGTGGATTATTACCCCCGCCGGTGTTTTGCCTTTGAGCGAATCTGTCTTTATTTTGGCATATGGGAGTCCTTTTTTTGCGAGTGTCCCTTTGAGGGCGGCCACCGCCTTTTCTGTGATGGCCTCGTTGTACTCGGTGTCTTCCCTCAGGCCGAACATATCTTTGAGCTTTCGGGGGCTTATCGGCCCTGTGGCGTCCACCTTGATGGCCTCCACAAAAGGCCGCTCAACTACCTCTATGTTAAGAGCACCGCCACCGGAGGAATAAACCCTGATGTCGTTAAAACAGCCCTTTAAGAAGGCCGTCTTTATCCCTTTGGCGATGGAGTCATTGTCTGCCTCACCACCCTCCCTTATTCCGAACATGTAGAGGAATTCCCTCTCCGTGATGCGGCTAAGGCCGGTTATGGTTATCTTAGAGATGGCCTCCGCCTCCAGTTGACGTGGCATCAGAAGGTATATCATGGCCATCACGCTGAGCAGCGCGCGCAGGGCGTATGATAGTCTACTTAAATGTGAATCTGAACTTGACATCAGCGCCAAGGCTCCCTATATCGCTTCTTTCGCCAACGAGCGATGTGTTTGAGTTTAGCTTATATTCGAGCTTTATGACCTCACCTTTGGTCGTGCCGCTGGTTAGAAGTACGTTGAGTTTGTTGTTGAGGAATTTTTTGGATATAGTTACCTGCGGTGTGACTGTTGATTTGTCCTCAGATGTAGAGGATGTCACTTCAAAGCGGTTAAGCCCGGTGAGTGCCCTGATTCTCTCCTCGACAATGTTCTGATACTTGCCGGTAATGATGCTTGCCGCCGCGGTGCTGCCGCCGTCCGGCCCGGCGAAGAGTTTTAAGATGTCCGCCTCTTTGAGTTTCGGCTCAGAGGTCATTGTCAGATTGAATCGTTTCAACTGCCCATCAAGGAACATCCTTATATTATAGCCTTTCATTGTAGTTTCCGCCATAACGTTCAGGTATGGATTAATATCAGAGGTGCCGGGAAAGTCGAGGTTGCCGTTGATTATGTCGAACTCCCTGTTCATAAAGCGCACCTTTCCCCCCTCGGCTGTAACCCTGCCGTAAATCAGCGGCTGTGACAGCGTCCCCCTGAGAATTACGTCGAGCTTGAGGCCGGTCTCGGCGATGTTGTTATCTATCAGGATGTTCTTATCTCCCTTTATTGACAAATTCAACTGTGTGTCCTTAAACGCGCCGCTTGCAGACTGCCCTGGCCGGCTGCCGAATATCAGGTCCTGCCACGTTATGCCCTTTGTGTATTTGGCCATGTCAACCACTATGGTACCTGAGAGGATTTGCCTGTCCGCCGTTCCCCTATATACCACGTCGCCCTCGTATTTCAGCTTAAACCCATCGGAGTCTGTGAAGGGCATGTCTTTTAGTTTTCCATCAAGATAGAACTGTTTGATGTGAAAACCGTTCAGATTCACAGCCCCGTTACCGGTGAATGTTCCCCCGCCGACCCTTCCTGTGAGACCGCTTACGACCATCTTGTTGCTGTCAAATATCAGCTTGCCGTTTATCTCGTTGATAAAATATTTGGCGTTTTTAAAGCCGATTGAACCGTCCTTTATATCGGTTTCTCCACTTATCTGAGGCGTTTTCCAATCTCCGAGGAGAGATACCGAAATAGAGGCGTCGCCGTTGAGGTGGGCGATTTTTTCTGAAACACCCTGAAAGAATTTTAATTTCGGAGAGCCTTCAAGCCTGAGATTATAACTCCGGCCAATTACAAGGCCGCCTGTGATAGTGAATTTAGCAGGGCCGCTTTTCAGTGCGAAGGAGTTAAATGTTATTGCCCTGTCTGCGATGGAAAGCCCCACGGGGGCGGTGTTGCTAAAGGTGAATTCACCGGCGGATAGATTAAACAGGGGCATATTCATAGTGCCGGTGATGGAGTGCCGCGTACCGGACAGCGCGGCCTTTCCCTCCGCATAGAGTTTTAGTTCCGGGGGGATTTCCTTCATAAAACCAGACGCCAGAAACTCGTAGTTACCACGTTTCATCTCAACATCAGCAGACCACGGCATTGCCTTTGACAGGGACAGTCTGCCCCGCGCGGCTACCTTACCGTCAAATATGTTGCCAGATAGCTCTATTGCGTTTTTGCGCATGGTGCCATTTACGGCGGTTGCCCCGATATTTAAACCCTTTGCCCTTAAATCCTTTGAGGCCGCACTAAATGTGAGCGATGGAGAGTTCAGACTGCCCTCGCCGCTAAAAGTACACGACAAGGCCCCGTCAACGGCATAGTCGGCAGCCGGGGTGTCTTTTATGTTTAGAGCGCATCCCCGCGACTTCACATTATATGTAAAGGCCTTAATATCATGCCACGGCCTCCCTTTTTTTGAGATTGACATGTCCGCCGATAAGCTGGAGCCGCCCTTTGCAACGGTAAGATTTTCCAACTTTATCACATCAGCCTCGTATGTAAACAAAGACGTAAGCCTCCCCATATTGGCCTTAAACGCCGTCAGAGCGGGGATATCCAAACTTCCGTCAAATCTCAGCCTCTGTGGAGTGCCGGTTATCTTAAACGACGTGTTTATGATGCCCTCTGCCTCTGCTGCGGCCGGATGCTTTGTTGCCATGTCCTTAATAGCAATATCTTTTGCGCTTATTGAGATGGCAAGGGCCGGATTGTTGAAGTCGAATATATGTTTCGCGTCTTTTATTGTGGCCGTACCGTCATAGGTACAGGTGCCGGTGTTTAACGAGGCGGCGCCATTTTCAATTGTGAGGCGTTCTTTTACATATCTTAGCGCGGATTTGGAGTGGACAAAGCCGATGCCAAAAAGGTTGCCGTTTGACAAGTCCACAGTGCCGGTTATCAACGGGTTTTTGCCTGTTCCCCTTATATCGCCCTCGTATGTGCCCGTGCCGTGAAGGTCTTCGCTGTATGGCCTCAGCAAATCGGCGGCTTCGCTTGTCCTGACAGTTGCCCTCATGTTTATGACATCTGTCTTTGTGTCTAGCGTACCGGTAATTTTGCCCTCTGAGAGAGGGGTTCTTATATTGGCCTCATGAATTGTTACATTATCGCCGCGCACGGAGACGCTGCCTGTGATTTCGTCTATACGCTCTACAATATTTAATGCCGACGTGGCCTTAGCGTCTTTGAGCCGGACGTATTTAAAGGACGCGTCGGGGTCGAATAGCCGCCCTGCTGATTTTATGTTGCCAGAGACCTTGCCCGCTGAGACGCCCGGGTCCCATTCTATCAGTTTAAACACCGGTTGGCTGTCAATGTCCTCGACATCCACATCCAGCGTGAAGTGGGTTACTTTGGGCATATTCAGTACCACCTCCGCGCGCGTTGCCTTGCCGTTGTAAAGTGTGGCCTTTCCATCGTGAAACTTAAGTTTAAAATCTTCGTAGAGGATGCCGCACGAAAGTGTGTCAACCGCAACCCCATAAAAACCGCCCCTGGCCATAAGCGCCTGGCCAGTTGCCTTCAGGGTCTTCAATGTGCCGGAGACCTTCGCCTTAAAAGCCGTTTCGCCGAAGATAGGCTCTTTCTCTCCTATGAGTTCAAGCAGGGTTTCGACAGGGATTTTCCCTTCCACCGAGACGTCCATGTTTGGCTCTTTGCCGTCGTAGCCAAGCACACCGGAGAGTTTTATATCACCCACCCCCGATTCCTTCAGGCCTAAGACCCGCTTCAGGTAGTCTATTTTTATGTTGGCCTTTGTGAAGAGTTCTATTTTACCGCCCTTTAACCCCCCCTTTGCCCTTATCTCAGCACCATCGGCCATTATAGAAAGAAGATTGATATTATAGGAATCGGAGGGCAGTGATGAGGGGGTACTGACCGCCTTAAACGTAATGGAGTTGATGTGCGGCTTAATGGCCGGGTCATGTTTCAGGGCGTTGGAGTCAAAATCTATGTCGCTGAGCTTCGCCCATATTTCACGCGTGGTGAGCTGCCCTTTTATATCCGCAAGGGATAGGCTGTAGTCTCGCCCTTTATCTCTGAATTTGACAGAGCTTCTTTTTATGTCAAGGGATACTATTTCGATAGTTGAAGGGGATTCCCCCGATTTGTCGTCCTTTTTGAGTTTTCTCATCAACATGTCTATCTGTGTGCTGTCGGCATCTATATACAGTGTGTCCACATAGAATTTTTGTATGGTGATGCGCTTAAAAATAAGTGGAAGTATCCTCAGGTAGGCCCTTGCCGACTTCAATTTTATTATCTGGTTTCCCTGTTCGTCTTTGATGGACAGGCCGTTTATACTGCCCTGGAGGGGGAATATGCTTATTTGCAGTGAGTCTATGGCCACACTGTCACCAAAGAGTTTTTTCAGTTCGACGCTCATGGCCTCCTTCGCGTAGCGCGAGCCATAGTAGTGGGCAGAGAGGATGGCCCCGTAAATAACGGCCAGAATAAGGACAAACTTCAGGTATTTTTTTCTCAGTTCAAGGTTTGCCATAGCCCCGCCATCACTGCCATTATCGTATCGAACTGTGGTTTCTGGTGGCCGTTTAACACATAAAAGACGTCATGTGCAAGGTCTGACTCGGTGGTTACTCTGGCCAGGAGTATATTGAGCGAGTTATTTGCGAATATGCGCGTTATGTCATAGAGGAGGCCGACCCTGTCCGCGGCCATTATCTCAAATATCGTATATTGCACCTTAGACTCGTTATCCACCTCCAGCATAGGCCTAAATATGCTTTTCTTCGTGGGATATTGTCTGATAGCGGGGGTTTTTTTGCCCATAGCCACTGCGGTTATCTCTTCTTTGAGCAGTTGCTCAAGGCCGTCCCACCACAGGGCGCTCACGTTTGATAACTCGATTCTGTCTATGATAAAGCCGGTATCGAGGCTATTAAATGTCCTCAATGACACGATGTTAAACATCCTTGATGACAGGACGCCGACAATGCCGGACAGAAGTCCTGGCCTGTCGGCGGCGACAATGGTTATGCCTAGCGTGTCGTCCCTGTGTTTCTCCAGGGAAATCGCGCATCCTGATTGCTTGAAATCGAGAAATAGGGCGAATTCCTTTACAACCATCTGCGGAGTGCCAGAGGCCAGATAGCGCTCAGGAAGGCAGCCGATAAACCCTGTGATTGCCATTTTCTCGGCGGCCAGTTGTGGTGAGGTGAGGTCTTTTTTCTCGTCCAGATATGCGTTGATATACCGGTCAGTGTCTTCTTTGATGCCGCGCATGAATCTAAGTGTCCTCTCATAAAGGCTGGCAAGCAGGCTTTTTTTCCAGTCGGTGAAAAAATCAGGATTGACCGCCGACATATCGGCATAGGTGATAAGAAAAATGGCATTTAAGAGGCGCTCATTCTTAATCGAATCAGAAAAAGAGGCAATCACATCAGGGTCTTCGATATCTGAGTTGAAGGCGGTGCGGGACATCAGCAGGTGGTGTCTGACGAGGTACTGGACATCGTCTCTTTCGTCCTTGCCTAAGTTGAATCTCTCCATGATGGGTTTTATGAGCTTATAGCCCTGGGCCGAGTGCATAGCGCCCCTGTACTTTCCAAGGTCGTGAAACAGGAGTGACAGATAAAGGATGTGCTTTTGCCGGTAATTATGATATGTCATGCCTAACAGGGTGTCGGGGTCTTTGGCAAGTGCCTCCAGTGCCCTGATAGTAAACAACGTGTGTTCATCCACTGTATAGACGTGATAATATTCATAAACGACTAATGAGCGCAGATGCCCAAACTCAGGGATAAACCTGTCTAAAACGCCGTCGTCGTGCATGGCCCTCAGGACGGTGAAGACACGGTTGCCCTTTAGTATGTCCATAAAGGCGCTTACCGCCCGTGGGGATGAGCGTGTTTTTTTATTGATTAAGAAGAGGTGTCTCCTGATGAAGTCCCGTAAGAACCCTGTAAAATCTTTGCCGGAGCTGCCGCGCATACGATATGCGTCGAGAATCAGGCAGGGTTCTTTTTCCAGGGCAAGGGTGGAGTTTATCATAATCCTGTTTTGCGACAAGGAGAATGTCTCGTTTATTTTGGCGACAGTGAACTTGCGCGGTACTCTGACATAGGCCGACCCGGCGATGTTTCTCACTCTGGCCGTGATTTCCCTGACGGCCTTTGCCCTCAGGTAGTAAAACCGCATGAGCCTCTCAGATGGGCGAAAATACTTAGACGCGGCTATCCCCAGCGCCCGTGCCGCGGCACTTTGCAGCTCAAATGACAGTACATCATTGGCCGCGCCGCTGACAATATGGAGTGCCGTTCTCAGCCTGAGCAAGAAGTCATACGATTTAAAGAGTTTTTTGTAGTCCTCAGGGGGCAGGATTTTTGACATGTCCTCAAAGCAATTCAGGTGCAGGGCGATCTTTGAAAGCCACATGGCCTCGTGAACGTCTCTGAGGCCGCCGTCTGATTCCTTTATATTTGGCTGCAGCATGTATACCGATTTGCCGAATTTTGTAATTCTCTTATGGTTTTCCTTGAGTCTTGCAACGAAAAAATCCCTGTGTCCCCTGATGAACACCTCTGGTTGCACTTTTTCGCGGTATTGTTTGAGGATTGTCCGGCTGCCGGCCAAAAAACGCGCGTCAAGAAGGGATGTCCTTGTGATTACGTCTTTTTTAAGCTCATCAATGCACTCGTCAATCGTGCGTACGCTGTGGCTTAGGTGCAGGGCGCTATCGAGGAGCTTGTAGTAAATTGCCTCCACATACCGGGTATCGCCTCTGTCGTTTATGACAAACATGAGGTCAACGTCCGAAAAGGGCGCAAGCTCGCACCTGCCATAGCCGCCAATGGCGAACACGGCCGTGTTGTGGCCGTCAAATCCCACAGGCAGCGCCGCCCTTACCACGGCGTCTATCTGCTCAGCGTGCCAGCGCACAATAGAGCGTCCGGTAAAACCGTCAGCAAGCAGACCTGCCATAGCATCTGTCAGGCGAATCTCAGAGGCCGTTTCCACAGTATAATAATAGTATTTTAACACCACATTTTACCACAACAGCCTCTTTATCGGCAGTTGACTTTTCACCGCGTTATGCCTGATACTAATGGTATGCCTGATATGCTATTATAATGCATGAAGATATTGGCACAGAATAAGAAGGCGTACCATGACTATTTTATAGAAGAGACGGTGGAAGGGGGCCTCAGCCTGAAGGGTACGGAGGTAAAGGCGATAAAGGAGGGCAGGGCCAACTTAAAGGACAGCTATGTAGTAATAAAAGATGAGGAGGCGTTTTTAATAAATTGCCATATCAGTCCGTACAGCCATGGCAATATAATGAATCACGACCCATCAAGGACGCGGAAGCTGTTGCTGCACAAGAAGGAGATCAGAAAGTACTGGGGCAAGGCGCGCCAGCTTGGTTATACGATGATAGCGCTGAAACTATATTTAAAGGGTGCGCATATAAAGGTTGAAATAGGATTGTCAAAGGGCAAGAAGCAGCACGATAAACGGGAGAGTATAAAGGAGCGAGAGATGGAAAGAGAGATGAGAAGGCAGTAGCACATGGGGGCGAATGGATTCGACGGGGGTTATGAGACTCAGGTCGCATGTCGTGGCTCCGCAACCACGTAAAAATGCGGGAAACAATTTAAACGCCAATAACGAATTAGCACTCGCCGCTTAAACAAAGCGCGACGTCCTGCCTGAAAAACCTGCTATCGGGTAAGGGCGTAATAAAGCAGGCTGGCACTGAGGGAATGCCCCGGCATTCAGTGTAAGATACAGGGGATTGGGTGAAGGAGGGCCTGCTGGCTGGCGGCCGGAACCCGAAGTAGTCAAATAGGCCGGCTAAACATGTAGTGATTTGAGGGTAGTGCTTTCGGACGCGGGTTCGACTCCCGCCGCCTCCACCATGAATATATCTTTATAAAACAATGAGTTAGATTGCCACACTGCCTCAAGAAACGGTCATCAAACTGTCCATGATTATTCATGATTATTAGTTATTATTTGTGCCTTGTGACTATAGTCATTGACTGATGAGGATTCCATGTATCTTAATAGGTGTATAAAGAAAATCCATAACAGTTGAAAATAATACTTGACAATGTCAGTCCTATTTAGATATAGTAGTCCGTGATGGAAATGGTTACACCATCGCGGCTGGAGGGTAACATTGAAGGCAATGCTGTAGAGGTGAGTTGGGAACTGAATCTTATTATATCACGCGATAGCTCGTTTCGTATTGTTGCAGAGTCGGCCTTAAGGAGGGTTTATGAAAACATATCGTAGTTTGGCTAGTGGTATTGGCTTGAAGGGTTTATTTGCATCAAAATATTTTCTTACCACGATAACATTTTTAAAGGAGGTTGACTGTGTATAGCCTAAAAAACTCAATAACTCCTATATTAGCTGTCGTTTTTTTAGTAATGTTGTTTATTTCACCTTTGGCAGATGCCGCTGTTTATGTGGCAGATGTGGGCAGTAACAGTGTTAAGATATATCCGGTAAACACAAATAATCCTACAGCAACCTATACCATCAGTAATGGCCTGAGCGTACCTGAGGGGATAGCCGTGGATGCAAACTATGTTTATGTGACAGGCCCAGGTAATGGCGATGTTAAGATATATCCGAAAAACACAAACAATCCTGCAGCAACGTATACCATCAGCGGCTTGTCAGCGCCTTTTGGGGTAGCCGTGGATGCAAGCTATGTTTATGTGGCAGACCAAGGCACCAGGACCGTTTACGAATACCCGAAAAACACAAATAATCCTGCAGCAACCTATACCATCAGTAATGGCCTGACTGATCCTATTGGGGTAGCCGTGGATGCAAGCTATGTTTATGTGGCAGACGCAGCAGGCAGTGTTAAGATATATCCGGTAAACACAAACAATCCTGCAGCAACCTATACCATCAGTAATGGCCTGAGTGAACCTGTTGGGGTAGCGGTGGATGCAAGCTATGTTTATGTGGCAGACATAGGCAGTAGCAGTGTGAAGATATATCCGAAAAACACAAATAATCCTGCAGCAACCTACACCATCAGTAGTGGCCTGAATGAACCTGTTGGGGTAGCGGTGGATGCAAGCTATGTTTATGTGGCAGACGCAGCAGGCAGTGTTAAGATATATCCGGTAAACACAAATAATCCTGCAGTAACCTATACCATCAGTAATGGCCTGATCGAACCTTTTGGGGTAGCAGTGGATTCGTCAATACCTGCCCCATCCATAGGGGTAAGCACGATAAACGGTTTTGGCAATGTGGCCGTAGGGAGCTCATCTACGGCGCAGACGGTGACAATATCAAACACAGGAAACGCGAACCTTGTCGTATCATCCACCATAGCGGCAAATGGAAACGACGCCGCCATGTTCAGTGTTGCAACCGGCAGCGCGGAAGGGCATTGCACAAGTCTAACTCCAACAATAGAGGCAAGCGGCAGTTGCACGATACAGGTAACCTTTTCGCCGACATCATCTGGTGCTAAGACAACAAATCTGCGCATAGCGTCAAACGACGCCTCCTCGCCGTCGCTAACAGCGATGACCGGCACGGGGACAGCGGCGGTAATAGGAGTAAGCGCGATAAACGGTTTTGGCAATGTTGCCGTAGGAAGCTCATCTACTGCCCAGACGGTGACCATATCGAACACAGGAAACGCGAACCTTGTCGTATCATCCATAGCGGCAAATGGAAACGACGCGGCGATGTTCAGCGTTGCGACCGGCAGCGCGGAAGGGCATTGCACAAGTCTAACTCCAACAATAGAGGCAAGCAGCAGTTGTACGATACAGGTAACCTTTACGCCGACATCATCTGGTGCTAAGACAACAAATCTGCGCATAGCGTCAAACGACGCCTCCTCGCCGTCGCTAACAGCGATGACCGGCACGGGGACAGCGGCGGTAATAGGAGTAAGCGCGATAAACGGTTTTGGCAATGTTGCCGTAGGAAGCTCATCTACTGCCCAGACGGTGACCATATCGAACACAGGAAACGCGAACCTTGTCGTATCATCCATAGCGGCAAATGGAAACGACGCGGCGATGTTCAGCGTTGCAACCGGCACGTGTGCAAGTCTGACGCCAACACTAGAGGCAAGCAGTAGTTGCACGGTGAAGGTAACCTTTTCACCGACGTCGTCTGGGGCTAAGACAACAAATCTGCGCATAGCGTCAAACGACGCCTCCTCACCGTCACTGACAACGATGGCCGGCACGGGGACAGCGGCGGTAATAGGCGTAAGCGCGATAAACGGCTTTGGCAATGTGGCGGTGGGAAGTTCATCTACCGCTCAGACGGTAACCATATCGAACACAGGAAACGCGAACCTTGTCGTATCATCCACCATAGCTGCAAATGGAAACGACGCGGCGATGTTTAGCGTCACCACCGGCACGTGTGCAAGTCTGGCGCCAACACTAGAGGCAAGCAGTAGTTGTACGGTGAAGGTAACCTTTTCACCGACGTCGTCGGGGGCTAAGACAACAAATCTGCGCATAGCGTCAAACGACGCGTCCTCGCCGTCGCTAACAACGATGACCGGTACGGGGACAGCGGCGGTAATAGGTGTAAGCACGATAAACAGCTTTGGCAATGTTGCCGTAGGAGGCTCATCTACGGCCCAGACAGTAACCATATCGAACACAGGAAACGCGAACCTTGTCGTATCATCCACCATAGCTGCAAATGGAAACGACGCGGCGATGTTTAGCGTCACCACCGGCACGTGTGCAAGTCTGGCGCCAACACTAGAGGCAAGCAGTAGTTGTACGGTGAAGGTAACCTTTTCACCGACGTCGTCGGGGGCTAAAACAACCAGCCTGCGCATAGCGTCAAACGATGCCTCCTCACCGTCGCTAACAGCGATGACCGGCACGGGGACAGCGGCGGTAATAGGCGTAAGCGCGATAAACGGCTTTGGCTCTGTGACGGTGGGAAGTTCATCTGCTGCTCAGACGGTGACAATATCCAACACAGGAAACGCAAGCCTTGCCATATCCTCCATAGCCGCAAGCGGCAACGACGCGGCCATGTTCAGCGTCGCAACCGGCACATGTGCGACTTTGACGCCAACGATAGCGGCCAGCGGCAGTTGTACTATACAGGTAACCTTTTCGCCGACGTCATTGGGGGCTAAAACTACAAGTCTGCGAATAGCGTCAAACGATGCCTCGTCGCCGTCACTGACAACGATGACCGGCACGGGAAGGCAAGCCGGTACCGCACTGGTATCAACATCAATTTCAGGAAGCGGCATCGCTGCTCCAGAGTCTCAACCCGTCGTGCTTGGCGGCTCAGCGACCATAACCTTTACGCCAACAGACAAAAGATATACACTTCTTTCGACAAACGTAAGCGATAACTGTGCAACACATGGCACGTTAGGTACCGGAAATGTTTACACAATAGATAACGTTACGGCGGATTGTGTGGTAACGGCAGCGTTTACACAAGCAACCAGCAACTGGAGCTCAGGAACCGTACCTGCCGGTGCAACAGGCATAAACTTTAACGCTATAGCATACGGGGGACTCGTAGTTAACGGCTCTACTCAGAACACTACCGTTGTTGTGGGCGACAGCGGAACTATTCTTATCTCCTCAAACGGCGGGCAATCGTGGACGACGGCTGTATCCGGCACTTCAATGACACTAACGGGTGTGGCCTATGGCGACGCTAAATTCGTAGCCGTAGGAGGAGGCGTGGTTCATAATGACGATGCTCCCAGAGCACTACATTCAGCCGCGTCCGGCACTCCTGTGATACTTACCTCAACAGACGGTGCCACGTGGACGTCTCAAACGCCAAACACGACACAAGCCCTTTATAGCGTAACATACAACAACAACATGTTTATCGCCACCGGCGCTAATGGAACAATCCTGAAATCGGTGGACGGCATAACATGGAGGGTGTGGCCGTCAGACACATTATCCTACAGCAACGTATCAGCCACCCTCTATAGTTCAGCATACACGATGGGCCTTTGGGTTTCAGTAGGGTCAGGAGCAACTAAGCTGAAAGCCTCAGACAATGGAACATGGTGGGGACCTGGCTATAATATAGACCGTCCCGTTACATCAGGAGGCAGTGAAACTCCATCTCCATCCACCTTTTGGGGTGTAACCTATGGAACCTTTGGTTCTGCCCTCTCCGACACATCTTATGGTACATTTGTGGCTGTTGGAGACCAGGGATTATTAAAGACGTCGTCAGACGGTGTGAACTGGTCAGGTGCGACCTCAAACACAAGTAATGCCATATACGATGTCACATTCGCAGACGACACATTCGTGGCAGTAGGCGCTAGCGGAACATTGGTTATCTCGCCTGACGCCGAAACATGGACTGTGAGCGCTATCAGCTCCAATAATCTCAACGCGGTAACATACGCGGCTGATTATGGGACATTTATAGCGGTAGGCGACAGCGGAACCATTGTACAGACGCCTATCCAGGCACAAACGGGCTTTTCAGGTTATGATGTGAAGGTCATAGTTGTTGACAGCAGTACAAACCAAAATGGCACTGTCAGCAGCACAGGCACTATCTCCGGCTGTACTCATACCGGCGGGGCGGCGTGTTCTCAGGATGGTATAGACATGAGTACGTCAATTACGTTGACTGCCGCGGCCGCGGACGCGCCGAATCTCGTTGCCGGCGACGCAACTTTTGTCGGCTGGAGCGGCGACTGCATGGGAACTAACGCACAGTGTATATTGACGGGTGGTACGGGCAATAAAACTGTCATCGCAACATTCCAGTCGGCGGCATCGCGAAATGGCAATGTAGACGGTCAACCGGCAAACAGCACATACGGCCCTGCGGGAGACGACCCGAACTACTGCGCCACCTGTGCGTTATTTGGCGGCACTACAGATGCTTCAAAGCCTAACGTATCGGCTATGACAACGACCAATACGAACGGGCAGAAAACCTATGTGACAATGGCGGCCACTAATACCAGCCAGACATTTTCGAATGTCCAGAGTGTCTCTGCGCCAACTACATCTGATTTGAGCACTTTGGGCATCACGTCTAACAACTATCTCCCTTTAGGCTCGATGGCCTTTGAGCTTAATGGCGCTACGGCGGGCGTAAACACGGTTGTAATGCTTCTGCCTGCGGGAACGTCAGTAAATAAGGTAATCAAACAAGATGGTAACAGCGCATGGTTTGACTTCACCTGCGGAGCAACTCTCACCAGCTCTTACTACGCTGCCGGCACTTTGCACTACCCAAGCGGCACTGTTCTAACCCAGTCCACCGGCTGCGGTACCATAGGCACAACCACCAGTAATGGAACGACTGTGCCGATGGCAACCCTGTATTTAGTTTCAGGAGGGGTAGGCGATAACAACCTTGGCGTTGGCAACATCAAGGACCCTGTGACTTACGGATATGTCGCTCCTAACAACAACAACGGCGGCGGTGGCGGTGGAAACCAGGGTGGCGGCAGTGTTACACCATTCATATCCGTAAGCCCCGCAACATCTGATTTTGGTGCGGTGCAAGTAGGAAGTGTATCTTCGGTTAATACATTTACGATATCCAACACCGGAAGCTCAGGCATTGTCGTTGTTACCTCAGAAGCGACTACAGGGGGAGATACAGGGATGTTTACAATCTCTGCCCTCACATGTTCGACCATTCAGCCTGTGCTGGCACCAGGTGTTAGCTGCACCATAGGCGTTACATTTTCACCAACATCGGCGGGTGCGAAATCAACCACTCTGCAGATTAACTCAAACGCGGCCATTACGAGTATAACGTTAAGCGGCACAGGCGCAACGCCTACTCCAACGCCTACTCCTACACCAACGCCGACGCCTACACCAACGCCGACGCCTACACCAACGCCGACGCCTACACCAACGCCGACGCCTACACCAACTCCTACTCCTACACCAACGCCTACCCCCACCCCCACGCCGACACCGACGCCTGCGCCTGTGACTACGCCGGTTGTCAAGGGTGACTTCTTTGGAGACGGCAGGGCAGACATTGTTTGGAGAAATTACTCTACGGGTGAAAACTCTCTATGGAGAACCGCCGGACTTTACGCCCCCCAGAGCCTCGCGTCAAGTTTGCCAACTGTTGCCGAACTCAATTGGCAATTAGTCGGCGTAGGGAATTTCGGAAGCGGCGTTGAAACCGACCTGCTATGGAGACACCAAACCTCCGGTGCCAATGCCGTATGGCATATGACCAATGGATATGCAACATCGGCAGAGTTGCTGCCCTCAGTAACCGACACAAACTGGACGATTGCGGGGACAGGGAATTTCAGCGGTACCGGCAACACTGATATACTGTGGAGAAATACCGCAACCGGCGCAAACGCCGTGTGGCACATGAGCGGCACCACTGCCCAAACTGAGACGGCTATACCCACGGTTACAGACACAAACTGGGTAATAGCAGGCACGGGTGACTTCAAGGGTGACAACTCAACGACCATATTATGGAGAAATCAGCAGACCGGCAGCATCGCCTACTGGTACATGAGCGGGACAACGGTAACCTCAACCGGTTTGCTGGCAGCGCTTACGGTTGCTGACACCAACTGGGAGATAGCAGGCACGGCAGACCTTGATGGCGACGGCAAACCGGACATACTCTGGAGAAACAAAACCAACTACGGGTACAACGTTATATGGTTTATGAACGGCATAACAATAAAGAGCATAAAAGTGCTGCCAACGCTTTCCGATACTGACTGGCATATAGCAGGACCGCGCTAATAATTGCACAGGAGCCGCCAGCCCATGTTGGGGGGCGGCTCCTGTGTATCAAATCAGGCCAGAACATATTTGCAGTCTTGCCGCCTCCGCAATATTCAACAATCCGGCCACACGGGCAATAATTTTTTTTTGTCCGGCCTAAAAAGTCATTGACATCGCATAGGGCAAGTATTATAATAGCGTGAGTTTTACATTATGAACATAATTTTATAAAAAAAGGTGCGATGAGGTGCTATGAAATGAGCGAGGTGCGATGAAATGAGTCATGCATGGAGACCAGTGTTCGTAGTATTAGCTGTAGTAGTATCGCTTTTGGTTGTGCGGGTTATATTTGTTCCATCCGACTTTACCGCAAAAAACGGGGATTACAAGTATCAGTGGCATCGTTTGGCCAGTGAGCAGTTTTGGAAGGATTTTCCCGTTAAGCATAAGGGAAGGGAGTTTTGCCAGCAATGCCATTCTGAGCTTGCCGATAAGATAAAGGATTCGGGGCATCAGAACATACAGTGTGAAAATTGCCACGCCATGTTTGAGCCGGCAAAGAAGAGCCATCCTATCAATCTGAAAGAGGACTTTGGCTACCTGCTGGATATAGGCATAGAACGTTCACGCGAGTTGTGTAAGCGGTGCCATGCCGAACTTTCCTACAGGCCTCAAACTTACACGACAAGCAAAGGAACGGTTGCATTCAAGATGATTGACCCGACAAAGCACAACGCTGGCATAGAGTGTGTTATGTGCCATGACGTGCACACGGCCGGTTTTAAGACCGCAGGCAAATAAGGAGATATGTAATGAATCTATCGCGAAGGGAACTTTTAAAGATGGGTCTTTTGGCCGTTTGCGGCACAGTTATCCCGTTAAGCGCGCTGGAGGTATTCAAGCCAGAGGCGGCGGCCTCGCTGATACGTCCGTACAGCGAGAAAAAGCGTTGGGCGTTCGTCGTGGATACGACTAAATGCGTGGGCTGCGGCATGTGCGTGAAGGCCTGTAAATTGGAAAACGAGATACCTTTCGATACCGATGTCCAGAGGACATGGGTCGAGAGATACATACAGCTTAAAAACGGCGAGGTTATAATAGACTCGCCACATGGGGCAAGATACGGTTTTACTAAGAATGACCCGCAGGGCAAGGACATTGATGAGGCCGAGATTGCAAAGGGGCTTTTCGTTCCAAAGCTCTGCAATCATTGTGAAAAACCATCGTGTGTGCAGGTATGTCCCGTTGGGGCTACATATAAGACAGACGACGGTGTTGTCCTTGTTGACAGGAAATGGTGCATAGGGTGCGGGTACTGTATCACCAATTGTCCGTATTTTGCGCGCTTTTTCCACCCGATTACCAACACAGCAGACAAGTGTACTTTTTGTTACCACAGGATAACGAAGGGTATGAATACTGCCTGTTCGGATGCGTGCGCATTCGGGGTGAGAAAAATAGGGATGCTCAACGACCCGGCAAGCGAGGTGTTTAAGATTATCAACACGTCAAGGGTTATGGTGTTAAAGCCGGAGTATGGCAACGAACCACACGTGTTTTACATTGGTTTGGACGATATAGTTCGTTGACGGCAAATGGAATTTAAAATAATTTATAAAACTTGCGAGGTGAAATGATGGAAGCAGCACATCTGGCCCATGGGGCGTTGTGGACTATAAAGGAAGGGTTTACGTATCCAAACGAGTATATCTACTGGACGATACACATAGTGGTGTACCCGTATATAACGGGTCTTGTAGCTGGGGCGTTCGTGTTATCGAGCATGTACCATGTCTTTGGGAAGGAGGAGTTAAAACCCGTAGCGAAGTTTTCTCTGGTTTTTTCTTTTGCGTTGCTGTTGATGGCCCCTTCACCTTTGATGTTGCACCTGACGCAGCCGTTTAATTCAGTGGAATTAATGCTGACGCCGCATTTTTACTCCGCAATTGCGGCATTTACAATAGTTTATCTGTCGTACATGGCCGTAGTGCTGGCTGAGATATGGTTCGTTTTCAGGCCGTTTATCATTGAGCAGGCAAAGGAGAAAAAGGGTCTGCTTGGGCTTGTCTATAACGCTATGACACTTGGCAGTTTTGACCTAAGCGAAAAGGCGCGCCACACGGACGAAAGGATAATAAAGATTCTGGCGGCGGTTGGCATACCCGCGGCGGCGCTCCTGCACGGTTACGTGGGCTTTATTTTTGGTTCAGTAAAAACGGTGCCCCTTTGGAAGACGCCGCTTATGCCGTTTATATTCCTGATGTCGGCTATTATCTCTGGCGTTGCAGGATGTATAGTAACCTACATCGTGGGCATGTCGCTGAAGAGAAACTTTATATGCGGGGCTTCAATAAGGAGTATGTGCAAGGTGCTTTTGTGGTTTTTGGTAGCGGCAATTGTGCTTGAAGGTGTGGATTTAATATTTCATGGTTACACAGCCGAGGAATCATGGAGCATAATGAGTGAGTTGTTGTTTCAGCGGTTTGCTATTAAGATGATAGTCGTTCAGTGGCTCTTGGGTATGATACTGCCTCTTATCCTGTTGTTGTTGCCGAGGTTGACGATGCTCAGGGCATTCATATCGGCGGCACTGGTGTTAATAGGTGTATTTATGATGCGTTGGGACGTGGTAATCGGTGGACAGTCAATGTCGAGGAGTTTTGCTGGCTTTTTAACGTACAAGATTCCGATAATCCCCGACAGCATTGAGGCATTCAAAGAAGGCCCGTTCCCAATAACGGTACTTCTGATTATGCCGTTTATCCTGCTGTTCATATTTAACAGGGTGCTTCCTGTGTTTACCGAAGTCTTCAACGAAGAGGATTGCGGGTTCACGGAAGGGCTTCTTAGTAGTAAAGACCATGCGAAGCATTAATTGCTATTAATCCGAACGTTGATGTTGCAATCCCCTGCCGGAGTTTTGGCAGAGGCCAGAGGTTGGGCAGAGGTTGGGCAGAGGTTGGCCAGAGGTTCCAAAAACGTTATTATGGGTGGTAAATGAAGGAGTGTTGTAATATGAAACGGAAACTACAGGCGGCGGTCATATCAGCGGCAGTCATATCAGCAATGTTTGTGTTTTGTATATTGCCAGAGTTGGCGGCGGCTGAGGCTGGCCTGCCTAAGTATACTACGACAAAGCCGCCCTTTTCAGAGGGGATTTTCCCGTGTACGTCGTGCCATGCGTCTATGCCGCTGAACAAGGAAAGGCGGGAGCTTGGGTTTCACACTGAGATTCAATTAAAACACGCACAGGAGCAGCGCTGGTGTCTGGACTGCCATGAAATCTCAAACAGAGACATGCTGCACCTTGCAAATGGGGAGCTGATCCCGTTTGAGAACTCGTACAGGTTGTGTGGGCAATGCCACGGAAATATTTACAGGGACTGGAAAACCGGCATTCATGGCAAGAGAGTAGGGTACTACAACGGTGAAAAGACCTATTATCTTTGTGTCAACTGCCACAATCCCCATTCTCCGAGGTTTAAGCCATTAAAACCGCTTCCGGTTCCGGCCAAACCCCTGGACATTACAAAAGTAAAGGGTTCTGTGCCGGTTATGATTGAAGATAAGAAGATATATATTCCCGAGACTAACAAGTAGAAGGGATTTTTTCTAAATTAAGGTTTTTTATAAATAAGGGATAGGGTACGGGACATGAAAAGAAGAGAATTCATAAAAAGTGCGGCGATTGGCCTTGGCGGACTGCTTATGCCGGTGGACAAGAGTGATGCGTCTTTATGGGAGACATTTTTTCAGAAATATTTCAGGGAGATGACTCCGGAGGAAAAGAAGAAGGTCGCCCAAAGGCTTGAAAAGGAGTACAAGGACAAGACCGGGGTGCAGATAAACATCAAGACAAACGAAGCCCTGCCGGGTGTAAAATTTGGCTATGGCCTTGATCTTTCGAGATGTATAGGGTGCAGGCGGTGCGTGTATGCCTGTGTTACCGAGAACAATCTCTCGCGCAACCCCCAGATACAATACATAACTGTATTAGAGTTCAAAAATGGCGAGAAATGGGTAAATGACCTTGAGGAATCGAATAAATACTATGAACACGACACGGTGCCGGAACCGGGACACTTTTATATGCCGGTGCAGTGCCAGCAGTGTGACAACCCGCCTTGTGTGAAGGTGTGTCCGACAAAGGCGACATGGAAAGAACCGGACGGCATAGTGGTTGTTGATTACAACTGGTGTATCGGGTGCAGGTATTGCATGGCTGCCTGTCCATATGGCGCGAGGAAGTTTAACTGGGGCGAGCCTCAGGTACCCCCTGAGCAGTTTAATGCGAATACCCACTATCTTGGCAATCGTCCAAAGTTCAAGGGCCATGTGGAAAAGTGCACGTTTTGTATCCAGAGGACGAGGGAAAACCCTGGCAGGTACCCTGCGTGTGTGGAGATATGTCCTGTAGGGGCGAGGAAATTCGGCAATCTCCTTGACCCTGAGAGCGAAATCAGTATGTGTATTGAGACAAAGCGGGTATTCAGGCTAAAAGAGGAACTTAACACTCATCCCAGTTTTTTTTATTTCTTTAGTTTGTAGAGGAGAGGCATAGGACATGATAGAATTTGCTAAAGACTTACTGCGCCACTTAATGAAGGGTAACAAACTGTATTATGCGTGGCTTTCGGTTCTGGGATTGTTTATCGCCATGGGGGCAATCGCGTATTTTTGGCAAACCGACAAGGGTCTTATCGTTACGAACATGAGAGATCAGGTATCGTGGGGTTTTTATATCTCAAACTTTACGTTTTTTGTTGGCGTGGCCGCCGCCGCCGTGATGCTTGTGATACCGTCGTACATATATAATTTTAAACCGATAAAAGAAATCGTCCTCTTCGGAGAGATGATGGCGGTGATGGCGGTGGTAATGTGTATTCTGTTCGTTGTTGCAGACATGGGCAAGCCCATTTACGCATGGCACCTTATGCTGCACCCTAACTTTCCCTCTTCTCTTTTGGTGTGGGACGTCATTGTGTTAAACGGTTACTTATTGATAAATCTATCGGCGGTGCTGTATGTCCTCTACAGGGCGGCGCAGGGGAAGGAGTATAAGATGTCTGTCATGTGGCCAATCGTGTTTATGTCCATACCCTGGGCGTTCAGTATTCACACAGTGACGGCGTTTTTGTACAATGGCCTTTCGGCGCGGCCATTTTGGAATGCGTCAATTGTTGCCCCCAGGTTTATAGCCTCTGCGCTGTGTTCCGGCCCGGCGCTTATGGTTCTGGTCTTTCAGATAGCAAGGAAGGTCTCCGAGGTTGATGTGTCAAACGAGGCCATTCAAAAGATAGCCGAATTGATTGCGTACATGATGGGGTTGAATCTTTTCTTGTATGCGGCCGAGATATTTAAGGAGTTTTATTCGCAGAGCGTTCATATGGCCCCGATGGACTATCTGTTTTTCGGTTTGGAAAAGAGCGGGGTACACCACAATGTCCTTGTGCCGTTTACATGGGTTGCGCTGTGCTGTAATGTTACTGCCTTCATAATCTTCTTAATGCCCGGCATGAGGCATAGGTTTACTACGATGAATATAGCGTGTGTTTTGGTGCTGATAGGTGTGTATATAGAAAAAGGCATGGGATTGATTGTCCCCGGCTTTATCCCCGACACGCTGGGTGAGATATACGATTACCTGCCCTCGGCAACAGAACTGCTTGTGTCTGCCGGTATCTGGTCAGTAGGGGCGCTTATCTATACAATCCTGCTGAAAACGGCCATACCCATTTATAAGGGCGAACTGAGTCTGATTCCAAAGGGACAGAGGCGAAAAATCCCTGTCCATTGAGCCATTTGCAAAATACGGTGGCTCCTTGTGTCCTGGCCTCTCTGGATTCCCGCTTTCGCGGGAATGACAGGCGCAGGGGGGCGGTGTCTTTCTGTCATGCCGGTTGCTCAGTGTTGTTGCCGTTTCCCCCTATTTCAGTATTTTCCCCGTGCGCCCCGGAGGTGGTTAGTGGCTGAAAAACCCCCGGGTGGTTTTAAGCACCTGCTGTTTGCCAGCCAGGTTGGGATTAACATCGTTGTGGCGACATTTGTCGGGTTTTTTATAGGTAAGGGGCTTGACATGCTCTTTAAGACAGGGCCGTATCTTACCGTTACGTTTCTTATCTTGGGGATTATCTCTGGTTTTGTTGAATTGTTCAGGACTACAAAGAAGGAATTGTCAAAAGATGATTAGAAATGTCACCATTGTAACACTGGTGGTCTTAGTGGCTGTTGTGCTTATTGCGCTTGTGGCAGGGTATGGAAATCTGTCGCGGAGTATATTATTGGGTGGGATTGTGGGACTATTGAACTTCGTGTTTCTTTCAAAGAGTATCACCAGCCTGCTCAACACGGATAATGTTGCCCCTGTTATGCTTATATTCAATATGGTAAGGCTGATAGTGGTGATGGGGGCATTGTTTGTGTTGATTTATCTGAAATTAGCGGAGATAATCGGCCTGTCCATCGGCCTGACGGTCTCTTTTTTGGTTGTGATGGTGACTGGATATTCAGGCTCAGGGAAAAAGAGTTGAGACCCAAAATTGACAGCGCGGCAGCCTTTAGCCGGAGCGTGAAGCCGCCAACGAGCGGCAGGTGAAACTTGATTGACAAAACATGGCGAGATTTACGGGGTGAAGGGGGGGTTACCCCCCCTTCGTCTTTAATCCCCTTGCTATTATGAGCCACTACTTATCAAACAGCTTATTTTCTATGGCATAGCGTACCAGTTCGGCGTTGTTTCTCAACTGGAGCTTCTCCATGATATTGCTTCGGTAGGTGTTGATGGTTCTTACGCTCAGTGTCAACAGCTCAGCTATCTCCTTTGGGGTCCTTCCGGCTACTATCATCTCCATTACGTGGAATTCCCTGTTTGTCAAATACTTATATAGGGGCTTGTCCGATTTTCTATCGAGTTCACAAGCGAGTTTCTCTGCCAGTGTGGCGGTTATGTATTTCCCTCCCGCCGCGATTTTCTGTATGGCCTTCAATAGCTCATCCGGCAGGGCCTTTTTCGTCAAGTACCCTGAGGCTCCCAATTTCAACGATTGTATGGCGTACTCCTCCTCCGTGTACATGCTTAGAATAAGCACAGGCAAGCCCGGATAGTCGTGCTTTATCTGCTCAAGTGTGAGAAGGCCGTTTTTGTCTGGCAGGGAAATATCAAGAATTACAACGTTAAATTGTGACGTTTTCAGATGCGACAGCGCCTCCTTTGACGTCTCGGCCTCAATGACCGTCTCAATGTCCGGCTGCCTGTGAAGTATCTTTATTATTCCCTCCCTTACTATGGGATGGTCGTCAACCAGCAATATCTTTATCATCTCTCAGAACTCATACCCGGAATATATATTTTCACGGCAGTTCCCACTCCTGATTTCCCCTTAATCTCCATTTGCCATCCACTCATGGCCACACGCTCGCGCATCCCCAGAAGCCCCAGGGAATTATGATCGAATATCTTAGGCCCTTCTATTCCTATACCATCGTCAACTATTTTTATCACAAGCACATCGCCTCTATTATACATGAAGGCGTTAACTTTATTCGCGTTTGCGTGGCGGCAGACGTTTGTTATGGCCTCCTGAAATATGCGAAAGAGTGTTGTGGCGGCCTCGGCGCCAAAACTGCCAAGTGCGAAGGTGGTCTTTGCATTGTACCTGACGTTACACTTAATCCCTGTACGCTGCTCGAATTTCCTTGCCTGCCACTCTATGGCCGCCAACAGGCCGAGTTGGTCTAAGATGCTCGGACGCAGCTCTGTGGCAATGTTGTGCATACGGTCAATAATCGTGTCTATGGACTTCTCTATGTCGTGTATTTGAGATATTAAGACCGTCCTGCTGGCAGAGGCGTTTGATATGAGCAGCTCGTCTATGTCTATCTTTAGCGAGGTGAGGGACTGGCCTAATTCGTCGTGGAGTTCTCTGGCGATTCTTGTCCTTTCCTTCTCAATAAGGGATTGGAGGCGTGTGGCCAAAGACCGGAGCTGCCCCTTTGAGGTGATAAGCTCATCTTCGATTACCTTTCTGTGAGCCAGCGCCTCCTCCAGCCGGTAATTGGTCTCCCGCTGGAAGGTGGAAAGGATGCTGCCTATATTCAACGCTGAAATAGTTATAAAAATCCCCCGGATTAATCGCACGGGCATGTTTGTGACCGAGTGGAACCACTCGACATTCAGCACGTTTGACGGGAAGAAATCGCCCTTTGGGACGATTAACCCCCCAAGTATGCCATAGATAAGAAAGGACATGGCCAATATCCAGAACTTGTACTTCATGTTAGAGGCATTTTTGAGTTTCTCATCCTCCCTGTAGTAATACATGATAAATCCCGTCCCTGTAAGCAGTGCCCCGGTTAGTCCAAGAAAATACCTCGACAGGATATTTGATGTAACCAAAAAATTGTCAGATTGAAATGAAATTGCCGCTATTGCCGCCACTATAGAGGCAATGAACCAGATGTTGTAAGAAGATTTGCAGTCAAATACCTGTTTCCTTTTGTTGCAACACATCCTTAGCCCGAAGTCCATGAGAAAACAATAGGACACGATGAGAAATATCCACCTCGTATAATCAAGCGCCTTTGTCCTGCCCTTAATGAGCGCCCACATGTCAAGCCACTCATTTATGCCGTGCAGTACGCCGAACAGGCCAAGGAGCCAGATAATCCTGCCGATTTTATAGATACTGTTTGGTTTGCACTGGGTCAGGATGCTGTAGCCCATGATAAAAAATGACAGGCCATAGACAAAATATATTACGTCTAAATCATGCTCAAAAAATATATGCGCCATTTCAATTAGGGCATTTTCTCCATAATGAGTCTATTGTAGCGAATATGCCAGCAAATTGCCATAGGTAATTTACCTATAATAAATAAGCAATTCAACTGCTGATAATATGTATTTTTGCGTGTTGATATCAGGTTGTAATTACCAATATCATATAGGCATAGCTTACGGCAGGGGGTGGGACGTGTCAGTTGTAACGATAGATATGGCGCTTTCGGCAATATCAGGCATCGAAAACAGGGAAATCACCACAACCTAAGATATTTATGGGAAATACTGAAGGAGGTAAGGCTTGAAGAGGATAATAGTAATTGATGACCAATGGGCAATGGACTCCCCCCTGCTGCGATATGCGCTAAAGGCGTCAAAATCGGCTGACACCGAGATAATAGGCATCATGCCGGTGGCGGCCTCAGAGAGTACACAATTGAATAAGCAGCGGTTGGACTCTGCCGCGGAGCAGCTTGCCAGAGATGGGGTCAGGTTCAGTTCATACGTGGTGGGTACTGAACCGGAGGAATTTATAGGCAAGATGAAGGGTCTTATGCCGGCGAGCCTTGTGCTGGTGGGTGACAGTGTCTTTGATGGCCTCATAAGAAACGGGATAATCCTTAAAAAGGAGTTATCGGCTCCGGTGACGACCGCCCGCGCCCTGGATTCAACCCCTGAAAGGGCAAAAAAGGGCATAAACATGGGCGTGTTCATGGCCTATGCCATAGGGTCGTTGATAATGTACGGCGTATTGTTCCCTAAGATTGTAACACTTAACGAGAAGTTGTTTATGTCTATGACAGTCACGGGGGCTGCCGTCACATTGGCCGTGGTTGTTGTCCATGCCTGGGTATGGGGAAATACGGTGCATATCTTGCCAAAGCTGTTCAGACTTGAGAAATAAGGTACAGGCGTTATAAATTCGGTTAGGAGGGATTATAAAATGGTAGATCCACATGTTGTAGAAAGCGCTGGCATCATGACACAGATTTTTGACGCGCATCCATGGTACATGCTGGGCCTGGTGGTGCTTGGTTTCATTGGAGGTACAATCTCAGGGTTCATAGGCTCCGGGGGGGCTTTTTTAATGACTCCGGGTATGATGAACCTGGGCATCCCTGGTGTTATTGCGGTCTCAAGCAATATTGCCCATAAGTTTGGAAAGGCGATGATGGGCTCAAAAAAGCACAGCGAACTAGGCAACGTAGATAAAAAACTAGGTTTTTTTTTACTCATTACGGCCGCCGCCGGAATAAGTCTCGCGGTCTTTGTAAACAAGTATTTCTTCGATAAGATGGGGAAAGACGGCTCAGACCTCTATGTGAGCACTTTTTTTGTTGTCGTGCTCAGTATAATCGGCTCATTCATGCTGAAAGACGCACTGAGGTCAAAGAGAGAGCCTGGAACCGGACCCTCTGACACGCTACTAAAAATGTCCAGAAAGTTTCAGCTCAAGCCTATGATACATTTTAAGACTGCAAAGGTTGACATCTCCCTTGCCGCCCTCCTTGTAGTGGGATTGGCCACCGGCTATATGGCGGGGACAATTGGCGTGGGAGGGTTTATCGGCGTACCGGCGATGATTTACCTGTTCGGGGTTCCAACGGCGATAGCCGCCGGCACGGAGCTTTTTCTGGCCGTGTTCACAGGGGGATGGGGTACGTTCAACTATGCCCTTCATGGTTATGTTGATTTACGGTTGGTACTGTTACTTTATGTTGGCTCTTTGCCGGGGATATATTTCGGCGTGGTAGGGACTAAGGTGGTAAAAGAGCTATATATCAGGATGGTGACGGCGGTGCTGATTCTCTTATGTGTTATATCAAGATTATTTGCGATACCCGTCAACTGCAAAAACTTACATCTTATAGACATGAGTAAGGACACGATTGCAATGCTTGAGATGGGCAGTAAGATATTTCTCTTTGGGAGCGGGCTTGTTGCCACGTTTTTAATCCTCTTCTGGACGTTTCGGGCAAAGGCCAGAGAGAGAAATCCAATCGAAGTCAGTTATTCCACGAGCGTGGAATAAGTGGAGTTATCTGGCCACTAAAGGAGAGCGCTGAGTGATAGAAAATAAGTGCCGTCTGATGGTCGTTGACGACGAGGTAATTGTGTGCAAGCGCCTGAAGCAGATTATGGAAAAGGCCGGTTATGAGGTAGCGGTCTTTGGCGAGGGGGCGCTCGCCGTAGAGGAGATGGACAGAAAGGCCTATGATATTATCGTAACCGACATGAGAATGGATGGCGTGGATGGGATTAGAGTGCTTGAGTCAGCGAGGGAAAAGAATCCCGGGGCGAAGGTGATTATCCTTACAGGGTTTGCCGAGACTGAAATGGTCAGAGAGGCCTTTAGAAAAGGGGTCTTTGACGTCATCTCCAAGCCCGTGGAGATTGACAGTATCAAACAGGTGATTGGCAGGGCTGAAAGGGATATCAGGGCCGAAAGGCAACGCCACGAGACACTTGCCCTGGTGTGATAATGACGTGATGATAACGTGATAGAAATGAGATGACAAAGGTGATAAAATGACAAACGTTATGCAAAAACTCTTAGGTGCCTTTTCTAGGAAAGACCACGGACAGGACGCAAAGTTGTCTGACGCCAGGCTGTCTCTGCGGGTCGTATATAACCGCTTTCGACAGATGTTAAACTGCAACAACCATGCCCTTGAGATCATGGCCGACATGGGGGATAAACTTGGTGGGAATTATATCTTCGATATCAACTATATAAAGAAATCCTACTCCGAGTTTTCAGATACCCTGTTTCAGTCCCTCTACAACTTAAACGCCCTTTCTCAGAATAAATATTTATACCTTCACAGGGTTTTTGAGAGGATAAACACCCAGGTTGACAGGATACTCCAGGACCAGCAGCCTCTGGATTTAAAAGAGACAGTGATGTTCTATAAAAATATCACGTGGGAAATGGCGGACGAGGTAGGTGGAAAAAACGCGGCCCTTGCCGAGGCTGGCAACTATCTTAACCTCAACATACCCGATGGATTTGCCATAACCGCGGGGGCGTTCAGGGAATTTATCGCATATAACCACATAGATGAGCAGATTGAATCTCTGAGAAAAAAATATACCCGCAACGGCGATGGCATAGATGACAGTTTTTTCCCGGAGGTTCAGCAGGTAATCAGAAACGGCAGGCTCCCTAAGCACATGGAAGCGGCACTTGAGAGGTCACTTGCGACAATGAACGGTGGTAACGGCAAGCCCTGCTTTGTGGCCGTAAGGAGCAGCGCACAGAGGGAGGACACTGAGACGTCCTTTGCCGGGCAGTTCGAAACGGTGCTGAACGTGCCAGCCGAAATAACAAGTCTTACCGCGGCGTACAAAAAGGTTGTGGCAAGCCTGTATTGCCCTGAGGCGATGGCATATCTGAAACACGCAGGGGCGGAGGATGTCTCCCCGATGGCCATGAGCGTTGGATGTGTCAAGATGGTGGATTCCCGCGTAAGCGGCGTAATGTATTCGATTGACCCAAACGACATTGACAAGGATATTGTCATCATAAGCGCGAACTGGGGGCTTGGCACGACGGTGGCAGAGGGCAGTGTTGACGCGGATGTTTATATCGTCGGCAAGAATGAGCCATTTAATATTATAGAGAGAAAGATAGGTAAAAAAGCGGTGATGGATGTATGCGACCCCGGCGGAGGGATAAAAAACGTACCCGTAACCGAAGATGACAGAAAGCGGCAATGTCTCAGTGACGCACAAATAAGAGACCTCGCCCGCCACGCCACCGTCATAGAGCATTACTTTAAAAAGCCCCAGGATATAGAATGGGCTGTCAACGATAAGGGGGAGCCGTCGTTTTTGCAGTGCAGGCCGCTTAATATCTCCGCCGGGCAGGACAACCCATCAAAGGACATTCTCTGCTCCTGTCTGCAAAAATATAAGGTTATCATGGAGCGGCAGGGTATAATCGCGTGCCGTGGTATTGGGGCGGGCAAGGTCTTTGTTTTGCGGCGCATGGAAGACCTGAAGGATTTCAAATGCGGCTCGGTGCTTGTTGCAAAACACGACTCTTCGCAGTTCATAAAAATTATGCCCAAGGCCGCCGCAATAATCACAGAGATAGGGACGCCTACCAGCCATATGGCAAACATTGCGCGCGAGTTTCGTGTGCCAACCATAGTGAACGCGGCTATGGCCGCCGGTGTGCTGCAAGATGGTGAGGAGGTTACCGTTGATGCCGATGACAACAAGGTATATGCGGGGACTGTAAGGGAACTTCTCCGGTATAACATTACAGAGGATATTAACCTGGCTGAGGAGAAGGAATTCAGGATTCTGAAGAAAATACTGAGATATATGACCCCTCTGAACCTCACAGACCGCGCCCATTTTACTGCCGGGGCTTGCCAGACTTTTCACGACATACTAAGATTTATACATGAAAAGGGAGTGGAAGAGCTGACCACCAATACAAGCCGTTACAAGGAAATCCTGAGCGACAACGCCGCCGTGAGGCTTGACGCGCCAACTCCGGTAGATATATGTGTAGTGGACATCGGCGGGGGGCTGTATGGGAGCAACGGCAAGGCCGCGCCGGAGCATATTACTTCTGTTCCATTTAAGGCGATAGTAGAGGGGATGGGCCTGCCTGGCATATGGCGGCACCGTGAGGACTCTATTGCTATGCCGGTGGCGCCGGTAAAGCGCAAAACGCCTGCTTTGTGTTATGATGGCGATAACGTGGCGGTGGTGTCACAGGAATATGTTAATCTTACATTGAGATTAGGGAATTATTTTATGATGCTTGATTGTTACTGCGGTGAAAATATAAAGGACAACCATGTCTATTTCAGATTTGCCGCCGAAACTCCGTCCAATTCAGATACTTCACGCCTTATAGGGGCGATACTAATGGAATTAGACATGAGAGTTAATACAAAGGGCGGTGTAGTCATCGCCCGTGCCGATAACATTACGAGATTGGAGATGGAAACACTCCTGAACCATTTGGGAAGACTGGCCGCCCACACGCGGCAGTTCAACGCCATGCAGTGTAATGACCAGACAATAAGGCACTACGCCACAAACTTCCTCGGTGGAAATTACGATTATAGCGAAGCATGAGATTTAGGGCGCTGATTGGCAAGGCCGAATCCCTGTTTCGGAGGTTCAACAAAAAGGAGGATGATTTTTCGGACGAGCTTCTTATCCCTGATGACGACTATCAGGAACTCAGGGGAAGATATTACAGTTATAAGGATTTGCTTTTAAAAAACAACGAGCTTCTGAACACCCTTTCAGTAATCGAAGAGGAAATCGAAAAGAAGACCATAACCGTCCCCGCCCTGAAATCATACATGGCAAGGATTTTCAGCACTTCCTTCAGTTTCATACAGAGCCTGAACGATATGACAGACAAGCGTTATATGTTTCTCTTTGGAGTGCTTGAGCAAATCAGAGAAACTGCTATGGCCATTGTCAATGAGGAATCGGAGTTGGCCTCAGGCGGATTTGTCACGCCTCTTGATAAAATCTCTGCGAAGGATATAAAAGATACGGGCGGCAAGGCCAGCAACCTTGGTGAGATTCATAACGTACTACATTTGCCCACGCCGCGGGGCTTTTCGGTAATGACAGCCGGGTATAGGGAATTTATGGCCGCCAACGCCCTGAATCGAAAAATAGACGCCCTGCTTGCCCCCCTTTCTATGGACTCCTATGATGGAATTGATTCGGCCTCTGAGGAGATAGAGCGATTGATTATGGACGCTGATGTGCCTTCAGAGATAGCAGGGCAGATTATGGATGAGGTAATGAAGATAGGTGGCGATAAAAGGTTTTCTGTCAGGTCGAGCGCCGTTGGTGAAGACGGGAGGGTTTCATTTGCCGGACAGTTTAAGAGCATATTGAACGTCAGGGCAGATGCCGTTGTTGAGGCGTATAAACAGGTCATAGCCAGTAAATATGGCAAGACGGCGTTGTTTTACCGCCTTGCCAAGAGAATCAGGGATAAGGACATGCCTATGGCGGTTTTGGTGCTGGAGATGGTTAACTCCCGTTCTGCCGGCGTGCTATACACGCTGAACCCCGGCAGTCCCGATAAGGACGAGGCCATTTTGAGTTCGATTTGGGGACAGGGCAGATATGCCGTTGATGGGACAATCTCCCCTGACACATACATTTTAGACCGTAAACAAGACGGCGGCATAATCAGCAAGAGCATCTCCAATAAAAACGCTGAGTTGGTACTGGACGAGGGCGGCAGTGTAAAAGAGGTTGCCGTCCCTGATGATTTACGCGCGGTTCCGACAATTTCAGAGGACGAAATAGAATCGCTGTACGATTTCGGCTGCATAATAGAAAGGCACTTTGAAGCGCCTCAGGACATAGAATGGGCAGTGGATGACAAGGGTAGGGTGGTTATACTTCAGGCCAGGCCACTGCAGGTGAGGAGGGTTGTCTCGTCGGCATATCAGCAGGCAACACCAGCGGCGATAAATATTATAGCGGAAGGAGAGTCGGCCAGCCGCGGCGTGGCTTACGGGCCGGTATATTTTGTGGACAGGTTTGAGCAGATTGCGACATTTCCCAAAGGGGCGGTGGCGGCCGCTAAAAATTCGTCTAACGATTACGTGAGGCTGATGTCACTGGCCTCGGCCCTGGTAATAGAAACCGGAAGCAGGACAAGCCATCTTGCAACGGTGGCGCGTGAGTTCGGTATCCCGATGGTAATAAACGTCAGGGACATAAAGGAGAGCCTGGGAGGTGTGGACTCTGTAACGGTAGATGGCGATACCGGGCGCATATATGAGGGGCGCGTCGGCAGGCAGACCCTGTTGTCATCGCAGGAGAGGGTTGTACCTGAGGAGTTTTTCTTTCAATCAGAGGCGGTTATCAGGGCTGCCATGCGAAATATAACCCACCTTAATCTGGCCACTATAAGCGAGGCGGGGGTATCTGCCGGGGACATCCGGACGGTTCACGATGTAATCAGATTTGTGCATGAAATATCTGTAAAGGAGATGTTTCGCATTGGGAAGTTGACAGAAGACGGCGGCTCTGCGCAGGTGCTTGTATCTGAGCGTGTGCCGTTGCGGTTTTATGTTATTGACCTTGATGGCGGGGTCGTTGACGAGGCAAAGTTTTTGAAGAGGTTATCCATAGCGCACATATGTTCAGTGCCGTTTAACGCGTTATGGCGCGGCATGTCGCATGAGGGCGTCTGCTGGTCAGGCCCGGTAGCCATTGACATGGGGGGGCTGGCCTCTGTGATGGCGCGTTCATTTGTGAACACCGGAGTGTCTGAAAAGGGTGGGAAGGCGTATGTAATCATCACTGACAGTTATATTAATTTCAGCGTTAAGCTGGCGTACCACTACTCCATAATAGACGCGTTTTGCGGTGAGAGTTATATCAATAATTACATCAATTTTCGATTTAACGGCGGCGGGGCAGGCGTGGATGGCAGAAACAGGCGCGCCTTGTTCATCAAAGAGGTGACAGAGGCATTCGGATTTAAGGTAGAGGTAAAGGGGGATTTGGTAATAGCGGCGCTCAATGGGGCGTCAAAAGGGGAGACAGAGGAAAAGCTCGCGATGCTTGGCCGTCTGCTAGGATGCTCAAGGCAACTTGACATGGCAATAAGCAGCCTTGAGGTCAAGGACTGGTACGTGAAGGCATTTCTTGAGGGTAATTACTCGTTTGCCGTATAAATATGTTTTGCTTTGATGGTGGCGGAGTTTAACACACGCGGTTGCAGTGCAATCGCATTAGAAAAATTAGGCAGGAGATACCTCTGCAATCATTCCGGCTTGTCCATTTCCGTCATTCCGGCTTGTCCGGAATCTTCCCTTTAGTGGGAGTTTCATAATGACTGTACGTATCCTGATGCATAAGGACAGATTCCGGACAAGCCGGAATGACAAAAATAAGGGGGGCAATTTCTAATGCGATTGCCCTGGGGGGATTGTATAAATAGCGGCATTTGTTCTAAAATCGTGCAATGAAGACAATGACGGCAAGGATACCGGATTGGGCAATAGGGGCAGCGGTGATGCTTTTTGTGATGCTGGCCTTTGGCGTGCAGTGGTATCCTTTTCAAAAACTTGAGTACATGGCGTATGACCTGAGGGGAGCACTGAGGCAGAAAAAGGTATCGTCGCCCGTTGTCATCGTAGGAATAGATGAAATCAGTATTGAAAAACTTGGCCGGTGGCCCTTGCCGCGTGCGTATGTCTCCGATATGGTGCGCAAACTCGGGCAATACAAAGCAAAGGCCGTCGGGGTAGGGATTATCTATTCAGAATCCGAAAATAGTGAGGGCTTGTCGGCTATAAGAGAAATCACGGCGAGAATAGATAAAGACTCCGCGGCACAAAAAGACCCCCATGTGGTTGAAATCCGAAAGGCGCTCATTGAGGCCGAACACAAACTAAACAGCGGTGCGGCGTTTGCCGATGTTGTTGAGTCATCGAATAACGTTATTCTCCCGCTGTCTTTTCAATTTACCGATGATGTCAACAGTGCGACAGCCCAGTTGGCCGATTATATGGTGAAAAACTCCATCAGGGCAGACGCGGGGGGCGCTTTTACGGCTGCCCGTGGTATCGTTGTCCCGGCACAGGACATTGCCGGCAAGGCACTCGGCCTTGGCCATTTAAACATAGTGGCGGACAGCGACGGTGTTGTGCGTAGTGAGCCACTTTTTATTCTTTATAAGGACAGGCTCTTTCCCTCGTTTGCCCTTGCGCTTGCCATCAGTTATCAGGGCTATGGGATTAACGATATCCAAATAAACAACGACAACGAAATCAGGGCCAACAAGATAACAATCCCCATAAACGAAAATGGAAAGATGCTTATCAGTTACACGGGCAAGTCGGGGAGCGTTCCCTATTATTCCTTCCTTGACGTAATGAACGATAAGGTTCCAGCCGCAACGTTCAGTGGTAAAATAGTGCTGATTGGACTGACGGCCACTGTGCGTGGTGCCGTTGGTGCGACCCCACTGCGGAGTAATCTTAATAACGTCGAAATAACGGCAACCGTGATAGAAAATATCCTTAACGCAAATCATATAAGGCGTCCGGGATGGCTCGTGTATTTAGAACTGGCCGTGATGGCGCTATTTGGAGGTCTTATAGCCTTTCTGATTCCACGCCTTAGGGCTGGCGTTGGCGCCGCTGTCACCGCAGGGGTGACAATTGTGTGGGGCATTGTTTGCATATACTTGTTTTACTCTCAGGGACTGTGGATAAAAATGACTTACCCGATAGTGCTTCTCTTTTTGGGATATACGGCCATTGCGTTGAGGGGGGGGGTACCAAGCGAGGGAAAGACCGGGACTGAAGAAGCAGACAACGGCAGCGAAACTAATAAGATGCCCGGGCTTAGTTTTCAGGGCCAGGGTCAGTCAGACGCTGTGAAAAAAGTCAAAGCGCCAGCGGAGCCAGTCGTTACAGCCGCACCGATAGAGGAGGCTACAGTAATTATGGAGTCTGCCGGTGCCACATCAACCTTAGGACGCTATGTAGTGCTGAGAGAACTTGGGCGCGGTGCTATGGGAGTTGTATATCTTGGGAAAGACCCTAAGATAAACCGTGATGTGGCGATAAAGACGTTAAGCTATGAAGATATTGACTCAGAACAGGTTGAAGAGATAAAGACGAGATTTTTTCGGGAGGCCGAGGCCGCCGGCAAGCTGTCTCATCCCAACATCGTGCGCGTGTACGATGTCGGCGAGGATAAAGATATAGCCTACATGGCGATGGAACTGCTTGAAGGGGCGGATTTGGCGAGATACTGCGCAAAGGACTCAAGGCTGCCCTTCGGAGAGGTGCTGCGCGTGGTAACGCGTGTGGGTGAGGCGCTGGACTACGCCCATCTAAACGGCGTCGTCCACAGGGACATAAAACCGGCCAATATAATGCTTCTCAATAACAAGGAACTCCGGGTTACGGACTTCGGCATTGCGCGGGTTATGGAGTCCTCCAAGACGCAGACCGGCATGGTGTTGGGTACGCCAAGCTATATGTCGCCTGAGCAAATTGCCGGACGCAAGGTAGATGGGCGCTCTGATTTGTTCTCGCTGGGGGTAGTGTTCTTTGAGCTTCTGGTCGGTGAAAGGCCATTTAAGGGCGATAGTATAGCAACGCTGATGTATAATATTACGGGTACCGCGCCGACCGCTATTAAAAGCATAGAACCCCGAATCCCTTCATGCGTAGCAGAAATAATAGATAAATTGCTCCAAAAAAATGCCGCCGACCGTTTTAGCCGCGGCAAAGACCTTATTGACGCAATAAACAGATGTAAAAAAACCCTCGTAAAACGCCCGGCCTCGCCACCCCCGCAGGGCGTATGACCTCGTGATGGACTTGAGTCCCAGGAACGAACAGCCTAACACCGGACAGAAGAACCACCCTCTCATCCAGTGTTAGAGAAACGCCGACGCCTTAATTGCAGCGATTCCTGTTGATTTATGTTGTGCCGCTTGCCTTTGGTGTTGCCGCAACGGCTGTTGTAGTATTAGTGTTTGTCCCTGACGCCAGATACCCGTTTACTTTGCTGATACTTATGCCCAGCTTATGGGAAATCTGTGCCGCGGTGAGTCCCTGTTGCTGTAATAGCAGGGCCTGAGCAGCGTTTGAAAGCTGGACAGTAGCCGCGCCAGATGAGCTTGCCGCGCTTGTCTGAGGGGCGGGAGCTTCAACCTCAGCCTTCTTTGGGGTGACGGGTGCTGAATTAGCCGCAGGCGCATTAACAACGCCCTGTGTAACGCCTCCAATATTCGACATATTAACCTCCTTGTAAGTCATTCACGTACTTCAGTTGTAGATTCTACATCGGTTGTTGTTAGCCGAAACTTTAATTCATGTGTAAAAAGATTTTATATTCAGGTGAAATATAGCATAATTAACGGCAGTGGACTTGCCGCCGTCTGATCAAAATGTGATATAATAGCGGCGCGGGGGTGTTGTAGGTGAAAGAATCACAAGTAAAATGCCCTGTATGCGGCCATGACGCGTCCTATAGGTACGGGAAGACGAAAAGCGGTAAACCACGGCGTTTATGTCTGGTCTGCGGACGGCAGTTTTCTCCGGGCAGTGTGTCTGATAAACTAAAAGACAGGCCAAAGTGCCCCGTGTGTGGAAGGCCCATGCACCTGTATATGAAAAAAGGGGAACTCGTGAGATTCCGATGCTCCGCTTATCCATCGTGCAGGACCTTCCTGAGGAGACAACTCTGACAACTCAGGCCTGTGATGGCCCCCTGCCTACTATTCTGTATATCTGCGAGACAGACTTATCGAGCAGGGCGGCAATCTCAAATATACTGATTTTGCCGTATATCATTAGTGCTATCGCGCGAAGCCTGATGTCTTTTATTTGCCTGATTTTCCCAATGTTGATTTTTTTGCTCATGTCCCGGACTTCCCTGAGTTCGTTCAAAACCTCCTTGTAGTCGCGCATCTGCACATTGTCGGATGTCAATATTTCTTTCGTATGGGAATTAGCCGACAAAATCCTGTCTACATATACGCATGTCTCGTTACAGCTTATGTATTTTTTGCACCGCATACAGGATACCACCAAAGCGGCACCCTTTTTTGACACCTCGTGTTCTTCCATCTTATCCTCCTTTTTCCGGCCTGAGGCCGCAGTTTTTCGAGCCGCGTGAAGGCTCAATAATATGTGCGTGTCAGTAAAAGACCTATTTCAGTGGAGCCGCCGCCGGGGGCAGAAGACCTCAGCCGCATAGACTAATATAACACATATAATATTATATGTCAATATATATTATTTATTTAGTTAGATTTATAATGCAATTTTATTTATATGGCTATCTCATAAATACATGGCGAATAATGTATGTTTTGCCACCGGTTGTGTTATCATATCCATACTATGAACACGGCTATTGATGAACGCGTCAGAAATAAGATTATCAGGATACTTCAACAGCGCAGTATCAAGCAGAAGGAACTCGCTGCTATGATTGGCGTCATGCCCCAAAACTTAAACGCCTATATGACAGGCAAGCGTGGTTTCGGCAAGAAAAACATCAGCCGAATCGCAAAGGCCCTTGGAATTCCGGAGGAAGATTTCTACTCAGACACCAACATAAGCCACGCAAAGCTAAAAAAGGCCAGAAAGGTACCTGTTATCTCCTGGGTCAAGGCGGGCCTATGGCACGAGGCGGTTGACATCTTTCAGCCCGGCTATGCCGATAAATGGCTTGCCTATGATACTAAGGATGAGCACGCGTTTGCCTTACTGGTTGACGGCAGCAGCATGGAGCCAGAGTTTAAGGCCGGCGAGTTTGTCGTCGTTTCTCCCTCTTTGGCCACCGTGAGCGGCGATTATGTCGTAGCTAAGTTTGGTGATGACGTGACGTTGAAAAAACTGAAGATACTTGATGACAGCGTACTTCTTAAACCGCTGAATCCTGACTACGACGACATCATTATCAGCGGCAGAGACAGAAAAGACCTGAGAATTGTCGGTAAGGTTATCGCAAAGTACGTCGAATACTAGTGCTGCTCATTAACTTTGCTCTGACAATGGCCCGAACATAACCATGTATTGCTCGTAGGAGACGGTTCTTACGCCGAGGGCGCGCGCCTTGTCGAGTTTCGAGCCTGGGGACTCTCCGGCTATGAGGCAGGTGGTCTGCTTTGATACCGAGGCAGAGACTGTCCCGCCCGCGCGGCGAATTTGTCCTTCGACATCCTTACGAGACACAGGCAGTGTGCCGGTGATAACAAACGTGAGCTTGGCGAGCCTCCGCCCGGAGTCTTTAGTGCCGGTGTCCTTATTTTCCGCGGTGCCGAAATCAGGGTTTGTTATTGTCAACCCCAGTGTCTTGAGCGTCTCTATCGTCTCTATATTTCCCGCATCTGAAAAGAACTCCGAGACCGCCGAGGATGTCTTATCTCCCATTTGTTTTATCAAGCTGAGGGCATCGGCCTTTACACCGTACAGTGCTTCGATGGTTTCATAGTGTTGCGCTATGAGCCGTGAGGCAAACTCACCGGAGTGCCGAACTCCGAGGGCAAAGATGAAACGAGCCAGTGTTGTAGTCTTGCTCTTTTCTATGGCCTGAATGAGATTAACCGCTGACTTTTCGGCGAATCGAGGGAGTTTTTCGAGGTCTTCTTGTGTGAGCCTGAAAATGTCTGTGAAATCTTTGACGAGGCCGCTTTCAAAGAGGGCGACGGCGATTTTCTCTCCAAGACCGTCAATGTTGAGCGCCGGGCGTGAGGCGAAGTGAATGATACGACCCTGAAGCTGCGGCGGGCAGTTCAGCCCGACACACCTGAGCACTGCCCCCCCATCTTCCCTTACAGCCTTTGAGCCGCACTCAGGGCATACCACCGGCTCGGCAACCTCTATGTCTGATGATGCGCCATGTGAGAGTACACATACGATATGGGGGATGACATCCCCTGCACGTTCGACTATGACGGTATCGCCCGTGCGAACGTCCATTCGCCTGATTTCGTCCCAATTGTGAAGCGTTGACCGCGACACTGTGACCCCACCCACAGAGACTGGCTCAAGTATAGCAACCGGTGTAATGACGCCCGTCCTGCCGATGCTTGGGACGATATTCAAAATGCGTGTTTGTGCCTGGTGTGCCTGATATTTAAAGGCGGCAGCCCAGCGCGGCGACCTCGTTTTGTCGCCCAGCCGTTGTCTGAGTGCGAAATCATCAACTTTAACCACAACGCCGTCTATGTTAAATGGGAGAGTTGCCCTTGCGGCGTCCATTTCTCTTATATATTCGATGGCCTCGTGGATGTCCTTAGCTGGTTGAAAGCGATAGGGTGTGGGAAAGAGGTGTTTTTTCAGCCAGCTTATGAGTTCTGTCTGAGAGGAGAGCGTTAGTCCTTTGATTATTCCCGTGCCGTAGCAGGTGATGCGGAGTTTCCTCTCTGCCGTAACTGAGGGGTCAAGCTGCCTGACGGCACCGGCGGCGGCGTTACGTGGATTGGCAAACAAGGGCTTACCGCCTTCCATACGGCCTTCGTTGAGCGCGTCGAAGTCCGCCTTAGTCATATATATCTCGCCGCGTATTTCAATAAGCTCAGGGACGTCATCGCCGGAGATAGACAGGGGGACGGTCTTAATGGTCATTACGTTTTGCGTAACATCCTCGCCGGTTGTGCCGTTACCGCGCGTTGCCGCCCTGATAAGACGGCCGTTTTCATAGGTAAGCTCAACGGCAAGCCCGTCGTATTTTGGTTCGGCGGTATAGGCAACATCGGCAGTCTCTATAATATCTCTGACGCGCTGGTCAAAGGCGAGCACCTCGTCAAACGTAAAAATATCATCAAGCGACAGCATAGGGATGGAGTGGACTGCCTTGTCGAACTTATCTAACGGCGGGGCGCCGACCCTTAGAGATGGTGAGTTGGGGGGTGTATAGCCGGAGCCTCCTTCTAATTCAAGCAGAAGCCGAAACATGCTGTCATACTCTTCATCAGAGATTTCAGGGGCGTCAAGGACATGATACTCATAGTTGCAGCGGTTGAGCTGTTCAACGAGCCTGTCAATTTGAGCCTTCGTATCGTCTACACGTTTTTCCACGGCATAGTATATCACGAAGGGGCAGGAAGTTGCATCGGGGGCGGCAGTCCCAAGCTCCGATATAGAAATTTGCACCTATTGATAAAAGGGTTTTTGAAAGC